>NZ_JBXAFF010000026.1:0-45158 GCF_058792815.1 Microbacterium sp. MPR-TSA4 | reverse complement strand
ACCCCCGCCCGCGGACGTTGAGCGAGCACCCCACCTCCGGTCGTTGAGCGAGCGCAGCGAGTCGAAACGCCCGACCCCGCCCGCGACGTGAGCGAGCCGTGAGGACCGCCCGCCGGGCCGTAGGGAAACCGTAAGGACGGCGCAGCCCGCCGCGACGCCGGAGTTGGATCGGATTCCGTGCCCACGGTGGGCGCCCGCGCAGAGGCCCGATGACGGAGCGCGGTCAGTGTCCGGGAGTTCCTGTGCTCGATGTGATCTACGTCGTCGTGACGATCGCGGTGTTCGCGGTCGTCGCCCTCGTCGCGAAGGGGGCGGAGCGACTCTGATGGACGTCTTCTCGATCATCGGCGCCGTGCTCGGCGTCGCCAGCGTCGTCTACCTGGTCGTCGCCCTCGTGAAGCCGGAGCGCTTCTGATGGGCGTCGACACCGCCGACATCTGGTTCGGCGTCCTGCAGATCGCGACGCTCGTCCTGCTGCTCGCGCTGCTCTACCGTCCCGTGGGCGATCTCATGTTCCGCATCTTCACGAGCGAGAAGGATGCCGCCGCCGAGCGCGTCGTCTACCGCCTCATCGGCGTCGATCCGCAGAGCGAACAGACCTGGCAGGCCTACACCCGCGGCGTGCTCGCCTTCTCGCTGCTGGGCGTGCTGTTCGTCTACGCGCTCCAGCGACTGCAGGCGTTCCTGCCCGCTTCGCTCGGGCTGCCGGCCGTGCCGGAGGGGCTGGCGTTCAACACCGCGGCATCCTTCGTCACGAACACCAACTGGCAGTCGTACTCGCCCGAGGCGACGATGGGCTACCTCGTGCAGCTCGCCGGTCTCACCGTGCAGAACTTCGTGTCGGCCGCGGTGGGCATCGCGGTCGCGATCGCGCTCGTGCGCGGCTTCGCGCGGCGCGGGCAGAGCACGATCGGCAACTTCTGGGTCGACCTGACCCGCGGGCTCGGCCGGCTGCTGCTGCCGATCGCGGTCGTGGCGGCGCTCGTGCTGCTGGCCGGCGGCGTCATCCAGAACCTGAACGGCTTCGTCGACGCGCACACCCTCACCGGAGCGACGCAGTCGATCCCGGGCGGACCGGTCGCCTCGCAGGAGGCGATCAAGATGCTCGGCACCAACGGCGGCGGGTTCTTCAACGCGAACTCCGCGCACCCGTTCGAGAACCCGACGCCGTGGACGAACCTGGTCCAGCTGCTGCTGATCCTCGTCATCCCGATCTCGCTCCCCCGCACGTTCGGCCGCATGGTCGGCGACAACCGCCAGGGCTACGCGATCCTCGCCGTCATGTCGACCCTCGCGATCGCGTCGATCGCCGCGGTGAGCGCGCTCGAGGTCGCCGGCCACGGCACGGCCCCGCAGCTCGCGGGCGGCGCCATGGAGGGCAAGGAGCAGCGTTTCGGCATCGTCGGCTCCGCCCTGTACGCGGCCGTGACGACCCTCACCTCGACCGGCGCCGTGAACTCGATGCACGACTCGTACACCGCCACCGGCGGCATGATCCCGCTGCTGAACATGATGCTCGGCGAGGTCGCCCCCGGCGGCGTCGGCTCGGGCCTGTACGGCATGCTCGTGCTCGCGATCATCGCGGTCTTCGTCGGCGGCCTGCTCGTCGGGCGCACCCCCGAGTACCTGGGCAAGAAGATCGGTCCGACGCAGATCAAGCTCGCGAGCCTCTACATCCTCGTGACCCCGACACTCGTGCTCGCCGGCACGGCGCTGAGCTTCGGCATCCCCGCCGTGCGTGCCGACGTCGAGGCGACCTCGATCCTCAATCCCGGCATCCACGGGATGACGGAGGTGCTCTACGCGTTCACCTCGGCCGCGAACAACAACGGCTCCGCCTTCGCGGGCCTCACCGCCAACACGCCCTGGTTCAACACGGCGCTCGGGGTGGTGATGCTGCTCGGCCGGTTCGTGCCGATCGTGCTCGTGCTCGCCCTGGCCGGCTCGCTCGCCGCGCAGGAGCGTGTTCCGTCCACCGCCGGGACGCTGCCCACGCACCGTCCGCAGTTCGTCGGCCTGCTCGCGGTCGTGACGGTCGTCATCACCGCTCTCACCTACTTCCCCGTTCTCGCGCTGGGTCCCCTGGCAGAAGGTCTGTCCTGACATGAACACGTCCACCCCGGTCCTCCACCGTCCGCAGCCCGCCGGTGACGACACCGCGTCGTCGCCCGCCCCCGCCCGCCGCGCGTTCGGCTGGACGCAGCTGGTCGGCGCCCTCCCCGGCGCCCTCCGCAAGCTCAACCCCGCCGAGCTGTGGCGCAGCCCCGTCATGTTCCTCGTGTGGGTCGGCGCGGCCCTCACCACCGCCATCGCCATCGCCGAGCCGTTCCTCGGCGGACCGCAGAGCTCCGGCGGCACGCCCGTGCCGGCCGGTTTCACGTGGGGCATCGCGGTGTGGCTCTGGCTGACCGTGCTGTTCGCCAACCTCGCCGAGTCGGTCGCGGAGGGCCGCGGCAAGGCGCAGGCGCAAGCCCTGCGGACGACCCGCACCGCGACGCTCGCGCACCTCGTGCGCGGCTACGACCCCACGACGGATGCCGCGGCCACCGCGGCCACCACCGACGACGTCGCCTCGTCCGAGCTCGCCCTCGATGACGTCGTGGTCGTGTCGGCGGGCGAGCTCATCCCCGGCGACGGCGACGTGATCTGGGGCATCGCCACGGTCGACGAGTCGGCGATCACGGGCGAGTCCGCCCCCGTCGTCCGGGAGTCCGGCGGCGACCGCAGCGCCGTCACCGGCGGCACGCGGGTGCTCAGCGACCGCATCGTGGTGCGCATCACCTCCCAGCCGGGCCAGACCTTCGTCGACCGCATGATCGCGCTCGTCGAGGGCGCGAACCGCCAGCGCACGCCCAACGAGATCGCCCTCGGCATCCTGCTGGCGAGCCTGTCGATCGTGTTCGTGATCGTCGTGCTGACCCTCAACCCGATCGCGTCGTACGCGGCGAGTCCGGTCAGCATCCCCGTGCTCGTGGCGCTGCTGGTGTGCCTCATCCCGACGACGATCGGCGCCCTCCTGTCGGCGATCGGCATCGCGGGCATGGACCGCCTCGTGCAGCACAACGTGCTCGCCATGTCGGGGCGCGCCGTCGAAGCCGCCGGCGACGTGACCACGCTGCTGCTCGACAAGACCGGCACGATCACCTACGGCAACCGCCGCGCGAGCGCCTTCGTCGCGCTCACCGGTGTCGCCGGCGACGAGCTGGCTCGCGCGGCCGCGCTGTCCTCCCTCGCCGACCCGACCCCCGAGGGCGTGTCGATCGTCGAGCTCGCCGCGGCTCAGGGGGTCGCTCCCGCCGCGCCGGACGGATCGACGCCCGTGCCGTTCACGGCGCAGACGCGCATGAGCGGTCTCGATCTGGTCGACGGCACGCACGTGCGCAAGGGCGCGGCATCCGCCGTGCTCGCCTGGCTCGAGGCGGAGGGGCACGCGGTGGCGCCGCAGCAGCGCGCCGAACTCCTCCAATTCACCGACGCCATCGCCCAGTCCGGCGGAACCCCGCTGGTGGTCGCCACGCTCGACCCTCGATCTGGAGGAGTTCCGCTCGGGGCCGTGCACCTGAAGGACGTCGTCAAGGAGGGTCTCGCCGAGCGGTTCACGCAGCTGCGTGCGATGGGCATCCGCACCGTGATGATCACGGGCGACAACCCGCTCACCGCGCGGGCGATCGCCGCGGAGGCGGGTGTCGACGACTTCCTCGCCGAGGCCACCCCGGAGGACAAGCTGGCGCTCATCCAGCGCGAGCAGGCCGGCGGCGCGCTCGTCGCGATGACCGGCGACGGCACCAACGACGCCCCCGCGCTCGCGCAGGCCGACGTCGGCGTCGCGATGAACACGGGCACCTCGGCCGCGAAGGAGGCCGGCAACATGGTCGACCTCGACAGCGACCCGACGAAGCTCATCGACATCGTCCGCATCGGCAAGCAGCTGCTGATCACCCGCGGCGCCCTGACCACGTTCTCCCTCGCCAACGACATCGCGAAGTACTTCGCGATCATCCCCGCGATGTTCATGGGCGTCTTCCCCGGACTCGCGGCGCTGAACCTCATGCAGCTGCACTCCCCGGCATCCGCCGTGACGAGCGCGATCATCTTCAACGCGATCATCATCGTCGTGCTCATCCCGCTGGCGCTGAAGGGCGTCGCGTACCGGCCGGCGAGCGCCTCGCAGATCCTCGGACGCAACCTCCTCATCTACGGCCTGGGCGGAGTGGTCGCCCCGTTCGTCGGCATCAAGCTCATCGACCTCGTCGTGAGCCTTCTCCCGGGCTTCTGACCGGGCTTCCGAAAGGCATCGTCATGTCCACCCGCACCTCCACCCGTACCTATGCCCGCCACCTCGGCGTCGCCGCCCGCGCGATGCTCGTCGCCACCGCCGTGCTCGGCCTCGCCTACACCGCCGTGATCACCGGCGTCGGGCAGCTCGCCCTCCCCGCGCAGGCGAACGGCTCGCTCGTGCGCGGCACCGACGGACAGGTCGTCGGCAGCGCGCTGATCGGCCAGTCCTTCACGGATGCCGACGGCGTGGCCCTGCCGCAGTACTTCCAGTCGCGGCCGTCCGCCGCCGGCTCGGGCTACGACGGCATGGCCTCGAGCGGCTCGAACCTCGGGCCCGAGAACAGCGACCTCATCGCCGCGATCGGCGAGCGCCAGGCCGCGATCGCCTCGTCGGACGGCGTGGCGATCGGCGACATCCCGGCCGACGCCGTCACGGCATCCGGGTCGGGCCTCGACCCGCACATCTCGCCGGCGTACGCCGAGCTGCAGGTGGCGCGTGTCGCCGAGGCCCGGGGCCTGGATCCCGCCGCGGTGTCGGCGCTCGTCGATCAGCACACCACCGGCCGGGACCTCGGATTCCTCGGCGAGCCCCGGGTGAACGTGCTCGAGCTGAACCTCGCCCTCGACGCCCTCGGACGCTGACGCGTGCGGGACGGCGGCAAGCGGCGTCGCGACGCGCCGCGCTCGCTCGCTCGCTCGACGAGCGGGGCGGAGTCGGAACCCCCGGGAGCAACCGCACTGCAAGGCCGCCGCGCCGACACGCCGCCCCCGCAACGGATGCCGCGGCGTGTCCCCCGGCATCCCTTGCAGTCCGGGTCGGTTGCCGGGCCGGCGGTGGCCGAGTCCTGTTGGTCGGATCGGGGCGGGCCCACGGCGGGAGCCCCGTCCGGCCCGCAGACCCCACCCCAACTGCAAGGGCGACGCGCCGAAACGCCGCCGGTGCGACGGATGCCACGGCGTGTCCCCCGGCATCCCTTGCAGTTCGGGCCGGTTGCGGTGGGTTCAGCTCGGGCAGGTGGGGTGGCCGGGTCCTGTCGGCCGGGTCCTGTCGGTCGGGTCGGGTCCTGTCGGTCGGGTCGGGCCCACGGCGGGAGCCCCGTCCGAGCCGCGGACCCCACCCCAACTGCAAGGCCGACGCCGCGACACGCCGCCCCCGCAACGGATGCGGCGGCGCGTCGCCCGGCATCCCTTGCAGTTCGGGTCGGTTGCCGGGTCGGGCGAGCGGCACAGCCCGGGTCGGGCCAGCCGGGCCTGGTCCCGCCGCCCACGCCGGCCGACGAGAACAGCTTCGGCGGGGGCCGGAGAACCGACGGGAGAACTAGGGTGAACGCATGAAGCGCGGCAGGCTGCGGGTGCTGCTCGGGGCCGCGCCCGGCGTGGGCAAGACGTACGAGATGCTCTCCGAGGGGCGCCGACTGCTCGCCGACGGCCACGACGTGGTCGTCGGCATCGTCGAGACGCACGGGCGCGCCGCGACCGCGGCGCAGGCGGAGGGCCTCCCCACGCTCGCGCGCCGGCGGCTAAGCCACCGCGAGGTCGAGCTCGACGAGCTCGACCTCGACGGCCTGCTGGAGCGGCATCCGGAGATCGCGCTCGTCGACGAGCTCGCGCACACCAACGCGCCGGGCTCGCGCAACGAGAAGCGCTGGCAGGACGTCGAGGAGCTGCTGGCGGCGGGCATCGACGTCATCACGACCGTCAACGTGCAGCACATCACCTCGCTCGGCGGGGTGGTCGCGCAGATCACGGGCGTCGCGCAGCGCGAGACGGTGCCGGATGCCGTGGTGCGCGCGGCCGACCAGATCGAGGTGGTCGACCTCGCGCCGCAGTCGCTGCGCGACCGGCTCGCCGCCGGTGCGGTCTACCCCGCCGAGCGGATCGACGCGGCCCTGTCGAACTACTTCCGTCTGGGCAACCTCACGGCGCTGCGGGAGCTCGCGCTGCTGTGGCTCGCCGACGAGGTCGACAGCGCGCTGCAGAGCTACCGCGAGGAGCACGGCATCCGCGGCGCATGGCAGGCCCGCGAGCGCGTCGTCGTCGCCCTGACCGGCGGCCCCGAGGGCGACACCCTGCTGCGCCGCGGCGCACGCATCGCGGCGCGCGCGGCCGGCGGCGAACTGCTGGCCGTGCACGTGACGACGCAGGAGGGCTTGCGCGCCGCCGCGCCCGGGGCGCTGGCGGCCCAGCGCGCGCTGGTCGAATCGCTGGGCGGGAGCTACCACCAGGTCATCGGCGAGGACGTGCCGCGCACGCTCGTCGACTTCGCCCGCTCCGTCAACGCGACGCAGCTCGTGCTGGGAGCGAGCCGGCGCAGTCGGCTCGGCGCGGCGTTCACGGGTCCCGGCATCGGTGCCACGGTCATCCGCGAGTCGGGCGACATCGACGTCCACATCGTCACGCACGCGGCCGCGGGCGGCGCGCTGCACCTGCCGCGGGTCACCGGCGGCGCGCTCGGCTGGCGCCGCCGCATCCTGGGGCTCGTCGTCGCGCTGACGGGCGGGCCGTTGCTGTCGTGGCTGCTGTTCGCGACATCCAACGACGAGACGATCACCTCCGATGTGCTCGCGTATCAGCTGCTGGTCGTGGTCGTCGCCCTGATCGGCGGCATCTGGCCGGCCCTGTTCGCGGCGGTGCTGTCGGGACTCACGCTCGACTTCCTCTTCATCGATCCCCGCTTCACCGTCACGATCGACAACCCGCTGCACGCCCTGTCGCTCGTGCTGTACGTCATCATCGCGATCCTGGTCAGCTGGATCGTCGACCAGGCCGCGCGGCGCACGCGGCGGGCACGTCGGGCGGCGGCGGAATCCGAGCTGCTCGCGACCGTGGCCGGCAGCGTGCTGCGCGGCGAGAGCGCCGTTCCCGCGCTGGTCAGCCGCACCCGCGAGGCGTTCGGCCTGAGCGGGGCGCGCCTGCTCGCCGGCGACGGATCGAGTGGAGAGGTGCTCGCCACCGACGGCGAGCCGGTACGGGACGGTCGCGCCGTCGTCGTGCCGGTCGGCGCCGACGCGAGCGGACGACCCCGCGCCACCCTCGAACTCCACGGCGGCGACGTCGACGCGCTCGAACGCCGGCTGCTCGACGTGATCACGGCGCAGCTCGCGGCCGCGCTCGAGCACGGCGACCTCACGCAGACGGCGCGCACCGCCGATGCCCTCGCCGCCACCGACCAGGTGCGCACGGCGCTGTTGTCGGCGGTGAGCCACGACCTGCGGCGTCCCCTGGCTGCCGCGATCGCCGCCGTCGGGGGCCTGCGGGCCGCGGGGCCCTCCCTGAGCGCCGACGACCGCGACGAGCTCATCGCCACGGCGGACGAGTCGCTCGCCGCGCTCGCGTCGCTCGTCACCGATCTGCTCGACGTCAGCCGCGTGCAGGCCGGCGTGCTGGCCGTCTCGCTGGCCCCGGTGGATTTCGCGGCGACGGTGCTGGAGGCGATCGACGAGCTCGGGCTCGGCCCCGATGCCGTCGAGCTCGCCCTCGATCCGGCGGTCCCGGCCGTCCGCGCCGATCCGGTGCTGCTGCAGCGCGTCGTGGTCAACGTGCTCGCGAACGCCCGCCGCTACGCCCCGTCCGGCACGCGCGTGCGCATCGCGTCGAGCCGCCTCTCCGCGACCGTCGAGCTGCGCATCGTCGACCACGGTCCGGGCGTCGAGACGGAGCGGCAGGGCGACATCTTCGCCCCGTTCCAGCGACTCGGCGACACCGACAACACCACCGGGCTCGGCCTCGGCCTCGCCCTCTCGAAGGGTTTCACCGAGGGGATGGGCGGAACGCTCACGCCCGAGACCACTCCCGGCGGCGGCCTCACGATGGTGATCTCGCTGCCCGTGGATGCCGCGGCATCCGTCACCGCGACGACCACCCGCTCCGGGGCGGGAGGATGACACCGTGAAGATCCTGGTCGCCGACGACGACCCGCAGCTCGTGCGGGCCCTGCGCATCACCCTCGCCGCGCACGGCTACGAGGTCGTCGCCGCCCCCGACGGCGCCGCCGCGATCGCGCTCGCGGCGCAGGCCCGGCCCGACATCGTGATGCTCGATCTCGGGATGCCGCGCCTCGACGGCGTCGAGGTGATCCACGCGCTCCGCGGCTGGACCGACGTGCCGATCCTCGTCGTCTCCGGACGCACGGGATCGGCCGACAAGGTCGAGGCGCTGGATGCCGGGGCCGACGACTACGTCACGAAGCCGTTCCAGATCGATGAGCTGCTCGCGCGGCTGCGGGCCCTCGGGAGGCGCCGATCCGGGGGTGCCGCGGCATCCGCCGACGCGCCCGTCGTGCGCTTCGGCGACGTCGAGGTCGACCTCGCCGCGACGCGGGTGGTGCGCGGGGGCGAGGTCGTGCACCTCACGCCCACGGAGTGGCGCATGCTCGAGTTCCTGGCCCGCAACCCCGGCACGCTAGTGACCCGGCAGAACCTGCTCAGGGACATCTGGGGCACCGATCAGGTGGCGGACTCGGGATACCTGCGCCTGTACATGTCGCAGCTGCGCAAGAAGCTCGAACGCGACCCCGCCCACCCGCAGCATCTGCTGACGGAGCAGGGCATGGGCTACCGGCTGGTGCTCGGGGACTGACCCGACCACGCCGCCGCGGCGTGCCACGTTTCGACTCGCTGCGCTCGCTCAACGACCGGAGGACGCACCCTCCCCGGTCGTTGAGCGAGGCGCGCAGCGCCGAGTCGAAACACCCCGCGCCCGCCCCCATCAGAACTGCAAGGCCGTAGCCGCGACACGCGGGCAGGGACAAGGGATGCCGCGGCGTGTCAGGCAGCATCCCTTGCAGTTGCGTCGCGGATCGCTCGAGGACGGGCGTGTCGATTCGCTCCGCTCCCTCACGTTTCGACTCGCTGCGCTCTCTCAAGGACCGGAGGGCGCACCCTTCCCGGTCGTTGAGCGAGGCGCGCAGCGCCGCGTCGAAACGCCCCTACCCTCAGCCCGCGACGACCGCCTCGAGACGCGCGTACGACGACTCCATGCCGTCGGTCATCCCCGTGGCGAGGATCATGTCGCGCGTCTCCTTGTCGGGGTACTCGATCAGCAGCGTCAGCAACGTCGCGCCATCCTCCTCGTAGAGCTGCAGGTCGTTGAGGTTGGCCGGTCCCGGAACCCCGATCATCCGCTCGGTCGACAC
The DNA here is from genome assembly GCF_058792815.1 of Microbacterium sp. MPR-TSA4. Classification (NCBI taxonomy): domain Bacteria; kingdom Bacillati; phylum Actinomycetota; class Actinomycetes; order Micrococcales; family Microbacteriaceae; genus Microbacterium; species Microbacterium sp. MPR-TSA4. Next base: position 35,746 of record NZ_JBXAFF010000026.1, on the reverse strand, counting down.
CTCGCGCCAGATCGGCTCGCTGAGCACGGTCTCGCTCTCGAACCCGAACCGGGTCGACTCGTCGTCGCCCTGCTGCCACACGAAGCGAGTGGTCTCGCCGACCTCGCACTCGATCATCTGCCAGCCGTCGGGTCCCAGCAGCCACTGCCGCAGCAGCTCGGGCTCGTGGTGGGCGCGCCACACCAGCTCGCGCGAGCCCTCGATGAGTCGGGTGATGCGCACGTGCTGATCGGTCAACAGCTCGGTGCGGGTGCCCTTGCCCTGCGCGTAGGCGCGGAGGTCCTGCAGCACCGCGTCGAGCTGGCTCATCGCGAGGCGCGAACCCTCGATCGCGCCCATCGCGACGACCTGCTCGAGCGCCTCGAGCGAGGTGAAGTAGGTGGTGTTGGTCAGGCGAGAGCCCTCGGCGGTCGCATCGAAGGAGAACAGCATCCGCATCGACGGGAAGCCTTCGAGCTTCTCGCCGTCGTCACCGACGAACGAGTCGAGCACCTCGAAACTGCGACCGGGCTCGACGTTCAGGACCTCCCACGATCCGGCGGAGCGCTCCCCCCGCGGACTCGTCATGCGGTAGTCCACGCGACCGCCGGGGCGGAGGTCGAACGCGGTGAAGGTCGCCGGCCAGCCGGGAGGGCCCCAGAACCGCTCGAGCTGCCGCGGGTCGGTGAAGGCCTCCCAGAGCCGGGAGACGGGAGCCGCGGCATCCGCGACGAGGGTCATCGTGAGGTTCTCGGGGTCGGTCGTGATGTCGGTGACGGGCATGTCAGTCTCCTTGCGTGGGACGGGGATCGTGCGGTTCAGCCAGCAGGGCGTCGAGGCGGTCGATGCGCGAGCGCCAGAGGTCTTCGTAGCGGGCGAGCAGCGCCCGGGCGCGGGCGATCATGCGCGGGTCGGCGCGCACGAGGCGCTCGCGTCCCTCGGCGCGCTTGATGACGAGGCCGGCGGCCTCGAGCACGGCGATGTGCTTCTGCACGGCCGCGAACGACATGTCGTAGTCCGCGGCGAGCGCCGACACCGACTGCTCGTCGACGATCGTGCGTCGCAGGATGTCGCGCCGCGTCGCCGCCGCGAGGGCGTGGAACAGGCGGTCGGTCTCATCGTCGCTCAACTCAGTTCGTACAACCATTTGGTTGTACGTTAGGGCAGGGGATGCCGCGTGTCAATGCCCCCTTTTCACAGCCCCGGAGACCACGCCGTCGAACCTCCGCGGATGTCGCGGCGCACACCGACGGCGCCGGCCCTCCGGGCTGCGGACACGAAGCCGCGCCTGCTTCGTGTCGAACGCCTGTGGCGGCCCGAACTCCTCCACATCGACACGTGGCATGGTCGAATGCGGCTCGGTGACCGCCCCGGGGCAGTGGGTGGAGGAGTTGGGGACCCGGCGGCGCGGCGAGTCGGGCAGGCACGGCGACCCGGCGCGCCCGGCCCGTCAGGTGCCGCCGGCTTGCGCGGCCCGAACTCCTCCACATCGGCCGCTGGGTCCCGCCCCGCGGCGTTCCTGGACAGCTTCGACGCGCGAATGGAGGAGTTCGGGACACAGCGACCCCGGCACGGCACGGCTCGGCTGGGAACGGCACGGCGGGCCAGGCACGACACGCGCGACCCGGGCACGCGTGGTCCGTCAGCCGACGCTCGCTTGCGCGGCCCGAACTCCTCCACATCGGCCGCTGGGTCCCGCTCCACGGCGTCCCTGGACAGCTTCGACCCGCGAATGGAGGAGTTGGGGACACAGCGACCCGAGCTCGGCACGGCACGGCGGGCACCGCACCGCACCGCGACCCGGGCACGGCGCGGTGCGTCAGGCGGCGCAGGCGATGCAGGTCGTCGCCATGGGGCGCGCCTCGAGCCGGCCGGGAGCGATCGGGGCACCGCACACGAGGCAGACGCCGTAGGTCCCGGCATCCACCCGCGCGAGCGCGGCGTCGACCTCCGCCCGCTCGTCGCGCACGGAGCGGCGGAGCGCGTCGATGCGCTGCCACTCCCCCGACAGGGTCGAGCCCTCCGGGTCGTGTTCGTCGTCGGCGGTCGCGTCGGACCGGTCGGTGCGCACGGCGACCTCATCGGCGTCGAGCCGGGCGAGCATCTCGTCGAGCTCCGCGGCGCGGGCCCGCAGGCGCACGACGGGGTCGGTCATCCCTGGTGGCCGATGAGCCAGGTCACCCCGAACCGGTCGCGCACCTGTCCGTCGTGATCACCCCACGGCCGCAGTGCGAGGGCGTCGAGCACCTCGCCACCCTCGGCGAGCGCAGCGAACCACTCCTCGAGCGTCGCCGGCTCGGCGGTGCCCAGGAGGGAGAACAGGATGCCGCGGAGTTCCAGGGTCTGCTCGCCGCTTCCGGCATCCGACGCGAAGAGCTCGACCGGACCCTGCAGCATGCCGTGCGCGATGCGGTCGGCGGGCCCGTCGTCGCGACCGAACTCGCCGAAGGTCGAGAGGACGAGTTCGCCGCCGAAGACGCCCCGGTAGAACTCGAGTGCGTCGCGTGCCGTGCCGTCGAAGGAGAGGTACGGGGTGAGTCCGGTCATGGGGGCGAGGATACGTCGAACCCGCGACACGCACGACCCCTCCTGTCAACCCCCGTGCGCGTCTCGCCGACCCGGCGAACAGTGGAGGGCACCACGAAGGAGGACGAGATGACCGATCCGCAGACGTCCGACACGATCGACGGCACGGCCGGCGTCGGCGCCGAAGACGCCCCCGAGGGCGTCGAGCCCGACACCGAGGCGCTGACCGAGCCGAGCACCGAGAAGGACCCGGGCGAGGAGCCCCTGGCACCGCATCCGGAGGAACCGCTCGCGCCGAATCCGGAGGAGCCCCTCGCGCCCACTCCGGACGAGCCGACGATGCCGCAGGCGGAGGAGCCCAGCCACCACGCCGTCGGCATCGGCGTGATCGACGACGAGGTCTGACGGCGACCGCGCACCGGTTCCGCGTCGGCCCGGTTTCAGGGCCTCAGCCCCCGCCGGGCGGCGACCGCGCCGCACCGCCAGCCGGGCGCATCGCCGCCGCGAGGCGGCGCGATCTCGGCGGTGTCGATCCCCGAGCCCTCCAGAAGCCAGGCGATCAACGAGTTCGAGTTCCACATGTCGCCGATCCCGAACGGATCGCGTCCCCAGACGAAGCGGGGCGCATGGCCCACCCGCGCGATCAGCGCACCTGCCGCCGCGGGTGACAAGGCGAGCCGACGGGGCGGCTCCACGGCCCACCGGCGATCGGGGATGACGCCGTCCTTCCAGCAGCGGATCTCGTAGCGGAAGAGTCGGGAGCCCCCGAGCCGGCGCGATCCCACCGGTCCCTCGGCGACGACGCCGCGGGGGCCCACCGGACCACCCCAGGCCGGCGTCATCTCGATGACGTATCCGGCCTCTCCGTCGAAGACCTCGAGGGCGGCATGGAAGAGGGGCCGCGGCGACCGACGCGCCCGGAGGGCGCGCAGCGACTCCCACCACCGGCTCGTCCGGACCACGACGCGCCCTCCCGCCCCGACGGGCAGCCACCACAGGTCGGCGTGGGCGCCGGTCATGAGCGTCGACCGACGCGAGACGGAGACCCCATGCGTCGAGGCTACCGACCCTCGTGATCCGGGCCACGGCCCGAACTCCCCCACCCCGCCACGGCCCGAACTCCTCCAACCCGCCGCCGAACCCCGCCGCCGCACCCGGCGGATCGGGCTGTGGCCGCCTCCGACAGGCGCGGATGGAGGAGTTCGGGACAGGAGCAGACCCGGAGCGGACCCCGCGGAGCGGGCCACGGTCGCGCGCCCGTGACGGACAGCGTCCCGGCTAGACTGAGGCCGTCCCCGGCACCCGAGTCTTGGAGTCCCGCCGCGTGAGCACCCCCGCATCCGACAGCAAGGTCGCAGACACTGTCGAGAACGCCGTCCAGACGCCGGAGAAGGAGCAGCCGTACGCGGCACTCGGACTCAAGAGCGACGAGTACGACCAGATCAAGCAGATCCTCGGCCGCCGCCCCACCAGCGGCGAGCTGGCGATGTACTCGGTGATGTGGAGCGAGCACTGCTCGTACAAGTCCTCCAAGATCTACCTGCGCCGGTTCGGGCAGAAGGTGTCCGAGGAGATGAAGGCGCGCCTCATGGTCGGCATGGGCCAGAACGCCGGCGTCGTCGACGTGGGCGAGGGCTGGGCGGTCACCTTCAAGGTCGAGAGCCACAACCACCCCAGCTACATCGAGCCGTTCCAGGGCGCCGCGACCGGCGTCGGCGGCATCGTCCGCGACATCATCTCGATGGGCGCGCGCCCCGTCGCGGTCATGGACCAGCTGCGCTTCGGCGCCATCGACAACCCCGACACGGCCCGCGTCGTGCACGGGGTGGTCAGCGGCATCAGCTTCTACGCGAACTGCCTGGGCCTGCCGAACATCGGCGGCGAGACGGTCTTCGACTCCGTCTACCAGGGCAACCCGCTCGTCAACGCCCTCGCGGTCGGCGTCATGCGCCACGAGGACATCAAGCTCGCCAACGCCACCGGCGCGGGCAACAAGGTCGTCCTCTTCGGCGCCCGCACGGGCGGCGACGGCATCGGCGGCGCATCGATCCTCGCGTCCGACACCTTCGCCGACGGCGGCCCCACCAAGCGGCCGGCCGTGCAGGTGGGCGACCCGTTCGCCGAGAAGGTGCTCATCGAGTGCTGCCTGGAGCTCTACCGCGACGAGCTCGTCGAGGCGATCCAGGACCTCGGCGCCGCCGGCATCTCCTGCGCCACGAGCGAGCTGGCCGCCAACGGCGGCTCGGGCATGCGCGTCGACCTCGAGAACGTGCTGCTGCGCGACCCCACGCTCACGCCGGAGGAGATCCTCATGAGCGAGAGCCAGGAGCGCATGATGGCGATCGTCGCGCCCGAGAAGCTCGACGCGTTCCTGGCCGTCACGGGCAAGTGGGATGTCGAGACGAGCGTGCTCGGCGAGGTCACCGGCGACGGCCGCCTGCAGATCTTCTGGCACGGCGAGCAGATCGTCGACGTCGACCCCTCGACCGTCGCCGTCGACGGCCCGGTCTACGAGCGCCCGGTCGCCTACCCCACCTGGATCGACGCCCTGCGCGACGACTCGGCCTCGGCCCTCGACCGCACCGACGACCCCGCGACCCTGCGCACGCAGTTCCTCGATCTGCTGGGCAGCCCCAATCTCGCCGACACCAGCTGGGTCACCAACCAGTACGACTACTACGTCATGGGCAACACGGCGCTGAGCTTCCCCGATGACGCCGGCATGATCCGCGTCGACGAGGAGAGCGGCCTCGGCTTCGCGATCGCGACCGACTGCAACGGCCGCTTCTGCCAGCTCGACCCGTACGCGGGTGCCCAGCTGGCCCTCGCCGAGGCGTACCGCAACGTCGCCGTCACCGGGGCCGTTCCCACCGCCGTCACCGACTGCCTGAACTTCGGCAGCCCGGAGAACCCCGAGGTCATGTGGCAGTTCGGCCAGGCCGTCGACGGTCTCGCCGACGCGTGCCTCGAGCTCGGCGTCCCGGTCACCGGCGGCAACGTCAGCTTCTACAACCAGACCGGCGACACCCCGATCTTCCCGACGCCGGTGGTGGGCGTGCTGGGCATCATCGACGACGTCGCCCGCCGCATCCCGAGCGGCTGGCAGGATGCCGGCGAGAACATCTATCTGCTGGGTGTCACGGCCACCGAGCTGAGCGGATCGGCGTGGGCCGAGACCGTGCACGGCCACCTCGGCGGACGCCCGCCGGCGGTCGACCTCGCGCAGGAGAAGCGCCTGGCGGAGCTCATCCACGCGGCATCCCAGCAGGAGCTCGTCTCGAGCGCGCACGACCTCTCGTCGGGCGGGCTCGCCCAGGCCCTCGCCGAGGCCGTGACGCGGTTCGGTGTCGGCGCGCGCGTGTGGCTGCGCGAGATCATGGAGCGCGACGGCGTGGATGCCGCGACCGCCCTGTTCAGCGAGTCGACCGGCCGCGTCATCGTGTCGGTGCCGCGCGAGGAGGACGTGAAGTTCCGCGGACTGTGCGAGGGACGCGGCTACCCGGTGCTGCGCATCGGTGTGACCGACGTCGCGGCGGACGGCGACGAGCCGGCGCTCGAGGTGCAGGACGTGTTCACGGTGACCGTCGGCGAGCTGCGCGCCCGCGCGCAGGCGACGCTGCCCGCGGCATTCGGTCCGACCGTCACCGAGCCCGTAGGCTGAGCGCATGAGCGACGAGGACGAGTACACCGGCATGAACGAGGCGCGCACGCGCCGCACGCGCATCATCGCCTGGGTCACGATCATCGCCCTCATCCTCGTGGGCGGCGGCGCGACGGTGCTCGCCCTGCTCTTCGGCTGAGCCGGCGCGCGGGCTCCTCGGCGCATCGCGCACTCCGCGTCGGATCGAGCGGCCTCGCCCGGGTACGGATGCCGCGGCATCCGGTCTGCGAGCGCTCCCAGGCGTTCTCGTTAGGCTGAGGACGTGGATCCGCTCTGGGCGTCTCTCGCCGAGTTCTGGTGGATCGGGCCGACGGTGATCGGCACCGGCACCCTCGGCTGGCTCGGGCTGCGCCGGGAGCGTCGGCAGCGCCACCGCCGCATCGAGCTCGACGCGGCGCGCCTGGAGATGCACGCCGCCCGCCGCGCGGCGACGGCCGCGCGTGCCCGGCACCGGGTGGCGCGCACCGAGCTGGCGCGGGTGCAGGCCGAACAGGCGACGGGGCGCGCCGGTCGCGCGGACGTGATCGCCGCACGGCGCGAGCTCGACCGTGCCGCCGACGAGGCGCGAGCCGCCGCGGCGACCGCGCGCGCCCGACGTGCGCACGTGGCGGCCGCCCGCGCGGCGCTGCCCGCGGCGACGGATGCCGCCGACACCCCCACCGCGCGACTGCTGGCCACGCACGACGCGATCACGGCGCGATGGATGACCTATGAGACCGATCCCGCGCGGCTGATCGCCTTCCCGGCGATGACCGATGCCCGCCAGCCGCTGACGGCGGCGTTCCTGGCCGCGGAGCGGCGGGCGCGCGAGCGGCGTCCGGCCTCCGCGCAGGCGCGCATCACGCCGCCGCAGTTCGCCGCGTACCGGGATGCCGTGGCGGCCGTCTCCCGCGCATTCGATGCGGCCGAGGCCGACGCCTGGCGGCAGGCGCGGGCGGCGGGCGACGCCCCGGCACGACCGGCGCCCGGCGACCCCGATGCGCCGCGCGCCGGCACGATCGGGATCGCCCCGTGGACGGAGATCGCGCAGAACCTCACCCAGACGGTCACGCACACGGTGATCGCGCGGGGGACGGAGGCGTTCGCCCGCGTGATGGCGACCCGGGGATCGCAGGCGGCGCCGGCGCCGCGCGGCGACGCGGCCACGACGCAGAACCCCGAAGACCCACCCCCGGGCGCCGCCGGCCCCGCCGCTTCCGGCCGTCCCGACGCTCCCGGCGGTCCGATCTGGCCCGTGCCGCGACGCCCGCGCGCCTAGGCCTCGCCGCGCAGAGGCCTCCCCGCGCATAGGGTTGAGGCCGTGGACCAGTTCTGGATCTTCGCCCAGCACTATTGGTGGCTGGTGTTCCCCGTTCTCGGCGTCGCGGGCGGCGCACTGCGCCGGTGGGACGTGCTCGCGCAGCGTCGTCACGCGCGTCGGCTGGAGGTCATGAAGGCGAAGGCCGAGCTGAAGACCATCACGGCGTCCACCCGCGTCTCCGGAAGCGACCCCCAGCCCATCACGAAGCCCTCCCCGCTGCCCGATCAGCTGGAGAAGCTGTTCGCGGTCCACGACGACGTGACCGCGCGGTGGTTGGAGTACGAGCTCGATGTGGCCCGCATGATCGCCTTCCCCACCATGAGCGACGGCCGCCAGCCCCTGACCGCGGCGTTCCTGCGTGCCAAGAAGGTCGCCGACCGTCTGCGCCCGCCGTCGGCCGATGCCCGGGTCGGCGCCGACCAGGTCGCCGAGTACCGGGCGGCGGTGACCGACTACGAGGTCGCCTTCGATCTCGCCGAACGCGAGGCCCGACGCGTGCGCGACTCGCAGTTCACCGAGACCGAGCGCAAGCGTCTCGCCACCGCGCAGCAGCTGCTGGCCGTCGCTCTCGACGAGTCCGCGACGCCGGCCGAGCGCCAGGTCGCCTACCGGCGGGTGCGCGAGGAGGTCGACGGCCTGCTGGCCCTGTCCGACGAGGCCGTCGAGATCCTCGAGAACCGCGTGGCCCTCCAGCTCGAGCGTCCGCATCCCGCCCCCGACGACGAACGGGGCCCGGCGAACGCCGGACCCCGTCCCTGACGGTCACGCCTCACGCGGTGAGGCCGTCGACCCATTCCTGGTTGTCGGCGATCCACTGCTTCACGACGGGGCCGTAGTCGTCGCCGCTGTACTGGTTGAACATGGCGTCCTCGAGCGATGCGAGCTTGTCGCCCGGCATCGAGAAGCCCGAGATCCAGCCGTGCACCTCGGGGTGGTCCTGCGCGAACGAGGTCGCGGCCACCGAGTGGATGCTCTCGGCATCCCCCAGCAGTCCCTTCGGGTCGGCGAGATCCTTCACCGGGAACGCGTTGTACGCCCAGTGCGGCCGCCACAGGGTGACGGCGATGTTCTGCCCGGCATCCGTCGCCTTCTTCAGCTCGGCGAGCATGGCGGGCGTCGACGACTCGACGAGCTCCAGGCCGTCCAGCCCGTAGCCCGGCACGACGTCGTCGCCGGTGATGCGCATGAGTCCGGACCCGGGTTCGATGCCGATGATCCGGCCGCCGAACTGGTCGGATGCCGCGGCGAGCTCGTCGAGCGAGTCGATCGGCGCATCCTCGTTCACGGCGATGGTGAGCCGGGCGTCGTCGTTCCACGCGCCGAGGTCCTCGACCTTGTCGCCGTAGCGCTCCATGTAGTCGGCGTGGGTCGTGGGCAGCCAGGTGTCGAGGACGAGGTCGAAGTCGCCGCGGGCGAGCCCCTGGTACACCGGCGCGACGTCGGCGTACGTGAGCGTCACGTCGTAGCCCTTGTCCTCGAGGATCGACTGCCACAGGTACGACGCGGCGATGCCTTCGTCCCACCCGTTGAACACGGCGATCTCGATCGACTTCGGGTCGGAGGCGGATCCGCCGGCGCCTCCGGCGCATCCGCTCAGGGCGAGCGCGGTCGCCGCGGTCAGGGCGATGCCGCCCAGAATGCTCCTGGTGTTCTTCATGCTGACGTCCTCTCCATCCGCGTGCTGTCCGCGGATCGTTCGGTGTCAGCCGCGGACTCTCCGCGGCTGGGGCGGGCGTCGTGCCCGCCGGGTCGGGGGGTGGTGCGGGCACGGCGCGGTACGCGTGGGCGCCCGAGCGCCGAGGTGAGGCGGTCGAGGATCATGGCGATCATCACGACCGACAGGCCGGCCTCGAAGCCGAGGCCCACGTTGATGCGGCCGATGGCGCGGACGATCTCGCCGCCGAGGCCGCCGGCGCCGACCATCCCGGCGATGACGACCATCGAGAGGCTGAGCATGATCACCTGGTTGATGCCGGCCATGATCGACGGCAGCGCGAGCGGGATCTGGATCTGGCGCAGCACGCGCGCCGGGGAGGCCCCGAAGGCGTACCCGGCCTCGACGACCTCGCTGTCCACCCCGCGGATGCCGAGCTCGGTGAGGCGGACGCCGGGTGCGATGGCGAACAGGATCGTGGCGATCATGCCGGGGACCGCCCCGACGCCGAAGAAGATGATCGCCGGGATGAGGTAGACGAAGGCGGGCATCGTCTGCAGGAAGTCGAGCACAGGACGCACGATGCGCGACACGGTGTCGCTCCGCGCGGCCCAGATGCCGACCGGGATCGCGATCACGATCGCCACCAGCGCCGCGACGATCACGAGCGCGAGGGTGTCCATCGCGTTGTCCCACTGGTCGACGGCGACGATGACCAGCAGCCCCAGCGCGGTGCCGAGCGCCAGGCGCCAGCCGCTCACGGCGAAGGCGGCCGCGGCGAGCACCAGGATCAGCAGCCAGAACGGGGGCGCCATGAGCACGGCATCCACCCCGTCGTAGACGGCGCCGAGCACGAACGCGACGGCGTCGAAGAACCCGCGCAGCACGTCGCCGAGCACGTCGACGACGGCCTCGGCCCACTCTCCGACGGGAATGCGCAGCGCCTCCATCAGCGACCCCCTTCCGCCGCGGCGTCGACGAGCGGCGTGAACTCCGCCACCATCTCCAGCGGCGTCTGCACGACCGGCATCTCGCGCGTGGTCGGCGGCACGTTGCCGAGCGCCGCGAGCAGCGTGATGCGCGGGATGACGCCGCGCAGGCGCCCGTCGGCGTCGACGACCGCGAGCGGGACGGTCGCCTCGACGGCGGTCTCGACGATGTCGGTGAGCAGGTCGTCGGGCCCGACGGTCGGCACGTGCGCATCGACGATGCGGCGGAGGTCGGTCTCCCCCGACTTCACGGCGCGGATGACCGCCCGATCCGTCACGACGCCGACCAGACGCCGATTCTCGGTGGCGAACACCGCGCCGGCCTGGTTCTCACGCATCGCGCGGAGGGCCCCGCGCACGCCCGCGGTGATCGGCGTGGACAGCGTGGGCGGCTCCATGACGGCGGATGCCGTGAGCACCCGCGCCCGGTCGACGTCCTGGACGAACTGGGCGACGTAGTCGTTGGCCGGGTCGGTGAGGATCTCCTCCGGCGTGCCGTTCTGCACGATGCGGCCATCGCGCATGACCGCGATGCGGTCGCCGAGGAACATCGCCTCGTTGAGGTCGTGCGTGATGAACACGATCGTCCGCCCCAGCTCGCGCTGCAGCTCGACGAGCTGCTCCTGCATCTCGCGACGGATGAGGGGGTCAAGGGCGGAGAAGGCCTCGTCCATGAGCAGGATGTCGGTCCCGGCGGTGAGCGCCCGCGCGATGCCGACGCGCTGGCGCATGCCGCCGGACAGCTGGTCCGGAAGCGCGTCCGCGCGATCGCCGAGCCCGACCCGCTCCAGGATGTCGCGGGCCCGCTCGCGGCGCTCCGCCTTTCCGACGCCCTGGATCTCGAGGGCGTAGGCGGCGTTGTCGAGCACGCTGAGGTGCGGCAGCAGCGCGAAGTGCTGGAAGACCATCGACACCGACGCGCGGCGGATGCTGCGCAGCTGCGCGGCGGAGGCCGTCGTCACGTTGCGGCCGTCGATCGTCACCTCGCCGGCGGTGGGGGCGAGCAGGCCGTTGAGCATGCGGATGATCGTCGACTTGCCCGAGCCGGACAGCCCCATGATCACGAAGATCTCGCCGCGGTTCACGGTGAAGCTGGCATCGACGACGGCGGCCGTCCCGGCATCCGCCACGTCGGCGCGGGACTGTCCGGCGCGCAGCCGCGCGACGGCATCCTTCGGATCGCGTCCGAAGACCTTGAACAGATGCCGCGCCTCCAACAGGGGCGCAGCGGAAACAGCGTCGGTCACAGAACACCTCGGCAGCCCGGTGCACAGGCTGCATCGGTCACGCCCGGGTGACGGCCGCTCGCGCTCGTGCTGAACGCTCGGCGCAGGACATCGGGTCCGCGCAAAGGCCGCCGACCGTACGTCCGCCGGTGCCAACGGGCACGACAGCGGTCGCGGACTGGTCTGGGTCATCGACCCCGCAAGGGGCCGTGATCCACGGTTTCATCCCTGTGAATGCTCACGCAAATTGGACCTTTCGCCGCCGGCTCGCTATCGCGCGTGCGCGCGGGCCGGGCCGCGGGACGCGACGCTTGACGTCTTCGACGTTCTATGGTTACTTAGTCAAGTAATTAACCAAGAAACCGGATGCCGGGAGGTCCCGTGATCGACGAGGGACGCGCACTCTTCGTGCAGATCGCCGAGAACGTCGAGGACTCCATCGTGGACGGCAGCCTCGCCGAGGACTCGCGTGCGCCATCGACCAACGAGCTCGCGGCGTTCTACCGCATCAACCCGGCCACGGCCGCGAAAGGGGTGAACATGCTCGTCGAGAAAGGCGTCCTCGTGAAGCGGCGCGGCATCGGGATGTTCGTCGCGATCGGAGCGCGCGAGCAGCTGCGCCTCGAACGCAGGGCCGCGTTCGCCGCACGCTTCATCCAGCCACTGCTGGCCGAGGCGCGCACGCTCGGCCTCACCCCGGACGAGCTCGCCACCCTCGTCCGCGAACAGGCCGCCGCACGGCCGACCTCCGCCGCCCACCCGTCCGCACCAGCCCCGACCGCCCCGTTCCCGGAAGGAGACGCACGATGACCGTCGTCGACGTGACCGATCTCGTCAAGCGCTACAAGGACACCACCGCCCTCGACCGCGTCTCGCTCGCCCTCGAGGAGAACGTCATCTACGGCCTGCTCGGACGCAACGGCGCCGGCAAGACCACGCTGATGTCGATCCTCACCGCGCAGAACTTCGCCACCTCCGGCGACGTGCGCGTGTTCGGGGAGAGCCCCTACGAGAATGCCCGGGTGCTCACCCGCGTCTGCTTCGTGCGGGAGAGCCAGCGCTACCCCGACGACGCCCGACCGGGCCACGCGTTCCGCATGGCGCGCATGTTCTTCCCCCACTGGAACCAGGAGCTCGCGGACGACCTCGTGCGCGCGTTCCAACTGCCGATGAAGACACGGATCAAGAAGCTCTCCCGCGGACAGCTGTCGGCCGTCGGCGTGATCATCGGCCTGGCCTCGCGCGCCGAGCTGACCTTCTTCGACGAGCCCTATCTCGGGCTGGATGCCGTCGCCCGGCAGATCTTCTACGACCGCCTCCTCGCCGACTACGTGGAGCACCCGCGCACGATCGTGCTCTCCAGCCACCTCATCGATGAGGTCGCCGACCTCATCGAGCGGGTCATCGTCATCGACCGCGGCCGCATCCTGCTGGACGAGGAGACCGACGCCGTGCGCGGGCGGGCCGCGACGATCGTCGGCGACGCCGACGCGGTGGCCGCCTTCACCGCGGGCCGCGAGGTGCTCCACCGGGAGAGCCTCGGGCGCGTCACCAGCGTCACGGTGCTCGGCGCACTCGATGCCGACGACCGGGCGCGCCTGGCGGCATCCGGCCTCGAAGCGGGTCCGGTGTCGCTGCAGCAGCTGATCGTCCGCCTCACCCAGCACCAGGCCGAGAACGCCGCCGCCGAAGGAGCACTCCGATGAACCGTGTCGTCACCGTCGCCCGCATGCAGTTCGTCAACAAGTACACGTTCGTGTGGCTGCCGCTGATCATCCTCGGCGCCACGCTCGTGCTCTCCATCGCGATCTTCGCGATGATCCCGTACGGCGGCGCGAAGTACGGCGGCGGAAGTCAGGCGCCGATCTGGTACTTCTTCGGCCTGGGCATCATGTCGCTGAGCTACACCTTCCCGTTCTCGCAGGCGCTGAGCATCACCCGGCGGGAGTTCTTCTTCGGCACCATGCTGGCCGCCCTCGTGACCGCGGCGATGCTCGGCCTCGTCTTCGCCGTCGGCGGCGCCGTCGAACGGGCCACGGGCGGCTGGGGGGTGAACGGCTACTTCTTCTCGCTCGACTGGATCTGGACGGCGGGCGCGATCGGCGCCGGCGTGTTCTTCGGCGTCACGGCGATGCTGCTGTTCATCCTGGGGTTCTGGGGAGCCACGATCTACCGGCGGTACGGCGCCCTCGGCCTCACGGTGGCCCTCGTCACGGTCGGCCTGCTGCTGGTCGCCGCGCTGTGGCTCGTCGCCCGCCTGGAGGCCTGGGCCGCGGTCGGCGCCTGGCTCACCGCGCTGGGGCCGATGGGCCTCACCGGCGTGCTGGCGGTCGCGGGGGTCGCGGTGGGGGCGGTGTCGTTCGCGACTCTCCGCCGCGCCATCCCCTGAGCCGTCGGGCCGCGACGCCGGGCGGCGTCAGTCTGCGGCGCCCGCCGCCGTGTGATGGCGGATGACCTCCGCGACGACGAAGTTGAACCACTTCTCCGCGAACTCGGGGTCGAGGTCGGCGTCGAGCGCGAGGCGGCGCAGACGCGCGATCTGCTGCTCTTCGCGGGCGGGGTCGGATGCCGGCATCCGGTGCTCCGCTTTGAGCACACCGACCTGCTGCGTGGAGCGGAAGCGCTCGGCCAGCAGGAAGATGAGTGCGGCGTCGATGTTGTCGATGCTGGCACGCAGGCGCTGCAGGTGCGCGGCGGCGTCGGTCATGTGCTCCCTTTCGTCTCCGCCGACCTTACCGGCTCCGCCGCCGCGCAGCCTTAGAGTGTGACCATGGCAGTAGGCACCGACGAGCCCGGCAAGCGTTCACTTCTGCGGCGCGCGAAGACGCAGACGACGCCCGACGTCGACGAGGGCGGCCGGCCGCCGGTCGCGTCCTCGGCGGAGTCCGGCACGCCGCCGGTGGCACGATCCGGACGGCAGGTCTGGACCACGATCAACCGCCCCTTCGTCGCCGGCTTCTTCCTCACGTTCGGCGGGTTGGTCGCGATCCTCCTCGGCCTCGCCGTCAGCAGCCTCGTGACCGTCTGGATCTACGTCGCCTTCGCCCTGTTCGTGGCGCTCGGCCTCAATCCCGTCGTGCAGCGTCTGCAGCGTCACGGCGTCGCGCGCGCCTGGGCGATCGTCATCGTCTACTTCGCCTTCGCGGTCCTGATCACCGCGGTGGTGTGGCTGATCGTCCCGACGGTCGTCCGCCAGATCAGCCAGTTCATCACCGACCTGCCGACGCTCGTCTCGTCGTTCCAGCAGACGGAGCTGTACGCCTGGGTGCGCGAGCAGTTCGGCGACCAGGTGCCGGTGATCCTCTCCGAGGTGCAGAGGTTCCTGACCGATCCGGGGCACATCGCGGCCATCGGCGGCGGCGTGCTGCAGATCGGCATCTCGATCGGCACGACCCTCTCCGGCATCATCATCATCGTCGTGCTGAGCCTGTACTTCCTGGCCTCGCTGCCCGAGATCAAGCAGGCGTTCTACCGCATGGTCCCCGCGCGCAGCCGCGAGCTGGCGGCGGATCTCACCGAGCAGATCACCGAGTCCGTCGGCGGGTACCTGGGCGGGATGGTCGTGCTCGCGTTCTTCAACGCGGTGGTCAGCTTCATCCTCTACACGGTGCTCGGACTGCCGTTCCCCGCCCTCATGGCGGTCGTGGCGTTCTGCCTGACGATCATCCCGCTGGTCGGAACGGTGCTCTTCTGGGGCATCGCCTCGATCGTCGCCCTGTTCGCCAGCCCGCTGTCCGCGCTGATCTTCGCCCTCGCCTACCTCGTGTACATGCAGCTCGAGGCATACGTGCTGACGCCGAAGGTCATGAACAAGGCGATCGCGGTCCCCGGGGCGCTCGTCGTCATCGGCGCGCTCGTCGGCGGCACGCTGATGGGCCTGCTCGGCGCTCTGGTCGCGATCCCCGTGACGGCGTCGATCCTGCTCATCATCAAGAAGGTCTTCATCCCGAAACAGGATGCCGCCATCTGAGGCCCCTGTAATTCTGAAGCCCCTGTAATTGCTGGGCTTATTTTAAGTCCTTGACAAAGTAGACGTCGGCTCGCGATGCTGACCAGCGACGGAACCAGTGGGTGTTCCGCGCTGATCAAGGAGGATCGTGAAACGACATGTTCTCGCCGCGCTGGTCACAGCCGCGGCCGTGGCGGCGACCGCCGTCCTACCCGTGACGGCGGCGCACGCCGCCGCCCTCACCTCCGCCGACTTCCTCAAAGCCAGCGGCAACGTGCTGAAGAAGTCCTCGGGCACGGGCGCCGCCGTGAACCTCCGGGGCACGAACATCGGTGGATGGCTCACCCAGGAGGACTGGATGTCGCCGCTGGGCGAGTTCGCCGCCGACCGCACCGGCTGGACCGCGACGGCCTCGGCGGGGACCCCCGCGAACGCGCTGGACGGATCGGGCACGAGCCGATGGACGACCGGAGCGAACCAAGCCGGCGGCGAGTGGATCCGCCTCGACCTGGGGGCGTCCACCCTCTTCAACCGGCTCACGATCGACAACACGGCCAATGGCGGCCAGTGGCCTCGGGCGCTCACCGTCGAGACCTCGTCGAACGGCTCGACGTGGACGAGCGTGGCGAACCAGCCCGGAGCGGACGGTCTCACCACGGTGAAGTTCAGCCCGCAGGTGGCGCGGTACGTGAGGGTCACGCAGACCGGCACCGCCGCGGCGCCGTGGTCGGTCGGTGAGATCAACCTCTACAGCGACCCGGTGCTGTTCAACGGCACGCACACGGCCACCGCGACCTCCAGCGCCCCCGGCTCGAACGCCCAGATGACGCTCGACGGCAACGTCTCCACCGTGTGGCAGAGCGGCGCCCCGCAGGCGCCCGGACAGTCCCTGACGGTCGACCTCGGCCGCAACGTCGACATGGACAAGGTGCTGTTCGACGCCGGCGCGGCCACGGCGAACGACTATCCCCGGGTGTACGACGTGTTCACGTCGTACGACAACGCGAGCTGGACGAAGGTGGCGAGCGGCTACGGCGCGAACCGCGTCGTGCAGGCCGACTTCCAGGGCACCAAGAACGGCCGCTACCTGCGGATCACGTCCAACGGCACCTCGTCGCAGTGGTGGTCGGTCGCGGAGATCGCGATCTCGAGCGGGACCTCGCTCGACCGCGGCGGGTGGGCCGTCACCTCGTCGGTGGGCGCCTCCCCCGCGAACATGCTCGACGGCACCACCTCGACACGGTGGAGCACCGGCGCCGCGCAGGCACCGGGACAGTCGGTGACGGTGGACATGGGCGCGCTCATCACCCTCAACAACGTCACGACCGACACGGCCAAGAACACCACCGACGAGGACGACTGGCCGCGCGGCTACACGCTCCAGCTGTCGCGAGACGGGTCGAGCTGGAGCACCGTGGCCACCGGCGCGGGAACCAAGAAGGCCTCGACGATCGGGTTCACGGCGCAGGCGGCGCGCTACTTCCGGCTCACCCAGACCGCAAGCGCGGGCAACTGGTGGTCGATCGGCGAGCTCACCGCCGGTCTCTACAACGACGACTACTCGCTGACCAACACGATGACCGCGCGCTTCGGCGCCACCACCACGGCCTCCGTCGTCGGCACGCACCAGGACACCTGGTTCACGGCGAACGACCTCGACGCGATCCAGGCCACGGGGATGAACTTCATCCGCGTGCCGATCGGGTGGAACGTGTTCCTGAACCTCGACGGCACCTGGAAGTCCAACCCCTGGTCGAAGATCGACTGGGTCGTGAACGAGGCGGCATCCCGCGGGATCTACGTGCTCATCGACCTGCACACGGTTCCCGGCGGCGGCTGCCCGTGGGGCTCCTGCGGTCGCATCGGCCCGAATCCCAACGGGTTCTGGGGCAGCGCCACGTATCAGAACTGGGTGGAGGACATCTGGAAGAAGATCGCGACGCGCTACAACGGCAACCCCGCTGTCGCCGGCTACGACCTCATCAACGAGCCGCTGATCGACTACAACGAAGACAGCGACGACGTGGCCCAGAAGAGCGACTACTACAACCGGCTGTACACCGCGGTGCGCGCCATCGATGCGGATCACGCGATCTTCCTCGGCGCGTTCTTCGGCCCGGACAAGCTGGCGTCGCCGTCGACCTACGGGTGGACGAACGTCGTCTACGAGTACCACCCGTACGACATGCCGAACTCGAAGGACTGGTCGGCGCAGAACCAGCTCGTGACGAACGAGCTGGGCGGACTGGCCGCGAAGCTGTCGAATCCCGGCGTGCCCATCCTCTACGGCGAATACTCGCTGTACTACAACGACGACGTCTGGGCGCGGTTCATGGCGGGCCTGAACGCCTCGCAGGTGTCGTGGTCGAACTGGTCGTACAAGGTCAAGGGATCGGCGGAGGACGGCTTCGCGTACTGGGGCATGTACTACGACGATCGCAAGCCGGTGCCGGTCATCAACAGTGACGACGCGGCGACCTACCAGTCGAAGCTGTCGCAGTTCGGCACGGCCAACTTCACGCAGAACGCGCGCTTCGTCGCCACCATCGCGAAGTACGCCGGCGGCCTGTCGAGCTTCGCCCCGGTCGCCGTGAGCCACTCGGGCTGGACGGCGACGGCATCCACGACCGCGGCCGGCAGCACAGCCGGCGCGGGGATCGACGGTGCGAACGGCACCTCGTGGAAGAGCGGTCAGGCCATGGCCGGCGGGGAGTGGTACCGCATCGACATGGGTGCGACCCGCACGGTCGCGATGGTGACGGTGCAGACCGACAGCGGATCGACGTGGGACTACCCGCGCGGGTTCACCGTCGAGACCTCGCTCGACGGGTCGACGTGGTCGACGGCCGCGACCGGCATCGCGTACGGCTGGAAACGCCCGATCTCGATCGCACCGACGAGCGCCCGCTACATCCGGATCACGCAGACCGGAGTCGCGCCGCAGTGGTGGTCGATCGACGAGGTGACGGTGTACTCGTCCTACTGAGCACGATCGGCGCAGGGGGTCGCGATGGCTGCGGCCCCCTGCGTCGTGCGCGGCGGATCTCCTCTTGCCGCCAGATCCGACATGCCTTAATCTAAGGCTTAGAGAAAGGACGAAGGAGTCTCTTCCCCGTCCTCTCGCCGCCGAGTCCCGACTCGGCACCGCACCTCCTGCACCCCGAAAGGACATCTCGATGAAGAGAATGCGCTGGCTCGCTCTGGGCACCGCCGCCCTGACCGCAGCCACCCTCGCCGGATGCTCGTCATCCGCACCCGGCGACGGCGGCACCACCACCACGGAGCTGACCGTCTGGGTCATGGGCGACAGCTCCGCCCACTTCGACGCGCTCGTGAAGCCGTTCGAAGACAAGACGGGCATCGACGTGAAGACCGTCGCCATCCCGTGGGACAGCGTCGACCAGAAGTTCACGACGGCGGTCGCCTCGGGCGACGGGCCGGACGTGCTGCAGATCGGGCTCTCCAAGCTGCGCACCTACGCCGACAGCGGGGCGCTGCTCACCCTCGACGAGGCGACCCTCTCCGGCCACGAGAACCTCGCGGCATCCCGCTTCGTCGACGGGGTCGCCGGAGACGCGACCGCGATCGGCGGAAAGGTCGTGTCGGTGCCGTGGGTGTCGGACACCCGCGTGCTGTTCTACCGCAGCGACATCCTCGAGGCGGCGGGCATCAGCACCCCGCCCGCCACCTGGGACCAGCTGCGCGCCGACGCGAAGACCCTGGCCGGTCGTGGCGACGGATCGTACGGGTACTACATCCCCCAGTGGGACAGCGCCCTCCCGGTCATCATGACGTGGGATCAGGGCGGCGACATCGTCGACGGCCAGGGGAAGATCGACTTCGACACCCCCGCCTTCGGCAAGGCCGTGGACCTGTACACCGGGCTGTACGCCGACAAGAGCGTGCCGACGAACAGCGACTTCGACCAGACGCAGGGCTTCATCACGGGAAGCACGCCCATGCTCGTCAGCGGCCCCTACCTCGCGGCCGCCATCTCGCAGTCGGCGCCGGAGCTGGCCGGCAAGTGGAACGTCACCACCGTGCCCTCGGGGGCGACGGACACGTCGCTGCTCGCCGGCTCGAACCTCGGCGTCTGGGGCTCCACGAAGAACAAGGACGGCGCGCTCCAGCTGCTCGACTACCTGTCGCAGCCCGACGTGCAGGTGAGCTGGTACCAGTCCGACGGCCAGCTGCCGACCGTGAAGGCGGCGCTCACCGACAGCGCGCTGACCAGCGATCCGATGGTCTCCGTCTACACGAAGCAGCTCGCGTCCTCGCGCCTGCTTCCGCTCGTGCCGAACTGGGACGGCGAGACGGGGAAGGCGCTGCTCGACGCGCTGAACTCGATCGTGCTCACCGGGGCGAACCGCGATGAGGCGCTGACGACGCTGTTCACCACCACCGCCGGGACCCCCGGCCCTGAGGCCATGAAGAACCGCATCGTCCCCTATACGTTCATCGCTCCGGCGATGCTCCTGCTCATCGTCTTCGGCATCCTGCCGATCGCCGTGGCGCTCCTCGTGAGCTTCACCGATATGAACCTCGCCGGTCTCGGCAACTGGTCGCGCATCCAGTTCATCGGCGCCGACAACTACACCGCGCTGTTCGCCGACCCCGACTTCTGGCAGGCCCTCGGAAACACGGCCCTCTTCGCGGTCGTCGGCGTGCCGAGCGTGATCGTGCTGTCCTTGGCGATCGCGCTCGCGCTCAACCGGTCGCAGGGGCGCTTCTTCCGCGCCCTGCGCTCGTTCTACTTCGTGCCCGCCATCACCGCGATCGTGGCCGTCGCCCTCGTCTGGGGCTACCTCTACAACACGCAGTTCGGGCTCTTCAACTATCTGCTCTCGCTCGTCGGCCTGCCCCCGGTCCCCTGGCTCTCCGATCCCACCGTGGTGAAGTTCTCCGTCGGGCTCGTCGCCGTCTGGCGCGGCCTGGGGCTGAACGTGATCATCTTCCTCGCCGCCCTGCAGGGCGTGCCGAAGGAGTACCTGGAGGCGGCGGCGATCGACGGCGCGTCCGGGCTGCGACGCATCTTCTCGATCGTCCTCCCGCTGCTGCGCTTCGCCATCTTCTTCGTCACGATCACCACCGTCATCGCCTGGCTGCAGTTCTTCGACGAGCCCTTCGTGCTCACCAAGGGCGGCCCGCTCGGCTCCTCGACCTCCATCGCGCTCTTCCTCTACCAGAAGGGCTTCTCGTCGAGCCAGTTCGGCTACGCGAGTGCGGGCTCGGTCGTCCTGGTCGCCATCATCGCGACCATCACCATCGTCCAGCTGCGTCTGAGGAGGTCCGATGTCGACCACTGAGCTCGTCACCCGCGGCGGCCGCCGCCTCGCCTCGCATCCGTCCGCGTCGCGCGTCGGGCGCCCGGGACGGCGCCGCGGACGCACCGGCACCATCGTGATCGGCGCGCTGCTGGCCGTCGGCGCGCTGATCACCGCGTTCCCGTTCCTGTGGATGATCTTCGCCTCCGTGAAGCCGCGCAGCGAGTCCGTCGCGTTCCCCCCGCAGCTGCTGCCGCGCAATCCGACGCTCGAGTACTTCATCCAGCTCTTCACCGAGCTGGACTTCGGGCGCTACCTCCTGAACACCCTGCTCATCGTCGTCATCTGCATGGTCGGTCTGCTGCTCATGGCGGCGGCCGGCTACGGCTTCGCCAAGTTCGACTTCCCCGGCAGGGATGCCCTGTTCTTCCTCGTGCTGGTCACGATGATGATCCCGGGTCAGGTCACGATGATCCCGAGCTACCTCATCCTCAACGGGATGAAACTCACCAACACACTCATCGGCATCGCGATGCCGATGCTGGTGTCGGGCTTCGCCGTGTTCCTCTTCCGTCAGTTCATGGCCACGATCCCGACGGAGATCCTCGAGGCGGCGCGGATGGACGGCGCGGGCGAATGGCGTATCTTCTTCCGGATCATCCTGCCCATGTCGGGACCGATCCTCGCCGTCCAGGTTGTCCTCACCTTCATCGCCGGGTGGAACAGCTTCCTCTGGCCGCTGATCATCGCCAACGACCAGGGCCTGTACACGCTCTCGGTGGGCATCTCGCTGCTCAATCAGCAGATCTCCACCAACCCGTCGCTGCAGATGGCGGCCTCGACGCTGATGGTCGTGCCCATCCTCATCGTCTTCGTCGTCTTCCAGCGCTACGTCGTCCAAGGGTTCGCCCTGTCCGGCCTGAAATGAGGCCCCGCCCGTGAGGAACACCATGACCCCGCCCCCTCGCTCCCGCGGCTTCGTCCGCGCCGTCGGCACCGAGCTCGTCGATGACGACGGACCCCTGCTCCTTCGCGGTGTGGGCCTCGGCAACTGGCTGCTCGCGGAAGGGTACATGTGGCGCTTCGGCGACGAGCTGGCCTCTCCGCGTCAGATCGAAGCGCGGATCGCCGCTCTCGTGGGGCCGGTGCGGGCGGCCGAGTTCTGGCGCCGGTTCCGCGACGAGTTCGTCACCGAGAAGGACTTCGCCCTCATCGCGGCGCAGGGCTTCGATCACGTCCGCCTGCCGATCAACGCGCGCGGCGTGATCGCCGATGACGGGAGCTTCCGTGAGGACGGCTTCACACTGATCGCCCGGGCGGTCGAGTGGGCCGAGCGCCACGGACTGCGGGTACTGATCGATCTGCACGGCGCTCCCGGCGGGCAGACCGGAACGAACATCGACGATTCGCCGCACGGCATCCCGGAACTGTTCATGGCGGAGCACTACCGCGCGCAGACGGTGGCGCTATGGCGCGAGATCGCCCGCCGCTTCCGCGACAGCGAGACCGTGCTCGGCTACGACCTGCTCAACGAGCCCCTCCCGAACGAATGGCAGCACCGCTATCAGGACGACCTGGTCTCCCTCTACCGCGAGCTCACCGCGGCGATCCGCGAGATCGACCCGCACCACCTGCTCATGTACGAAGGCAGCCATTGGGCGACCAACCCCGAGCCCGTGCGGATGCGCTACGACGACAACCAGGCCGTGCAGTTCCACCGGTACTGGTGCGCGCCCGACGAGACGAGCATCGCCGACTTCCTGCAGCTGCGCCGCGAGTCGGGCCTGCCGATCTACATGGGCGAGGGCGGCGAGAACACGCCCGGCTGGGTCTACGCGGCGACGCGGCTCTACGAACGCCACGGCATCGGCTGGAACTTCTGGCCCTGGAAGAAGCTCGACACGCTCACCTCCCCCCTCTCGGCGCGGGTGCCGGAGGGGTGGGAGTTGATCGCCGACCCGACGGCGACGCTCGACCCCGACCGCGCGTGGCGCATACTGGAGGAGTATCTCGCCGCCGTCGCGGTGGAGCGCTGCGAGGTGCGCACCCCGGTGCTCGATGCCCTCTTCGCGCGCCCCGACCTGCAGCTTCCCGCCTGGACGGGACGCAGCGGATCGGGCGAGACCTCGATCGCCCGGTTCACCGCCGCCCCCGTCCCGGAGGGGATCTGGCATCACACCGCGGGGGCCGCCTACCGCAGCGACGAGTACGTGCCGGTGGAGGTCACCGCCGACACCCCCCTCTCCTTCGGGTTCTCCACGCGCCCGGCATCCTGGCACGTCGACGCCGACGACCCCCGGGCCGTCTCGGCGCGTTGGGACGACGGGCGCCTCCAACTCACCGCCACCCGGCCCGTGCTGGTGCGACGACTCGAGGTGCGCACATGACGGGCTATCGTCGAACCATGAGTGCACAGGCCCGGGGGGCCGGCTCCCCGGCGCGCGCCTCCGCGACCGTCACGACACTGCGTCAGCAGAACCGGGCGGCCGCGCTGCGCTTCGTGCTCCAGCAGGGCGAGACGACGCGCGCGGACCTCGCCCGGCGATGCGGCTTCTCGGCGGCATCCGCCGCGAACATCACGTCCGAGCTGATCGACGACGGACTGCTCGCGGAAGTGGGATCCGTCTCCTCGCGGGGCGGACGGCCCATCTCGCTCATCGCCCCGCGCGCCGAGGGCGCCTACGCGATCGGTGTGGATGTTGGCGAGCGCGGGGTGGCGGTCGAGCTCTTCGACCTGTCGCTCACGATGGTCGACCGCGAGTTCCGCGGCGGCCGCCACGATGAGACTCCCGACGGCATCCACCGCGATCTCGTCGAAGCCGTCGCCGCCCTGCGCGCGCGCAACCAGGAGCGGTGGCCGCGCGTGCTCGGCATCGGGCTGGGCCTGCCCGGCGTCGTGGAGACCGGACCGGACGGTGCCCAGGTGCTCTACGCCCAGAGCCTCGGGTGGGAGCCCTGGCCCCTCCCGCGCGACCTCGATGCAGACCTGCCGGTCTTCGCCGAGAACGGCGCGAAGACGCAGGCCCGGGCCGAGCTCTGGTACGGCGCCGCCCGCGGCATCGACCATGCCGTCGTCGCCCTCCTCGGGCGCGGCGTCGGACTCGGCGTGATCACCGACGGGTCTCTCGCGCACGGGGCGTTCAGCAGCGCGGGCGAGTGGGGTCACACGAAGATCAACGTCGGCGGTGCGCGCTGCCGCTGCGGGCAGAACGGTTGCGTCGAGGCCTACCTGGGCGCCGATGCGATCCTGCACGCGTGGCAGGCGCGCGGCGGCTCGTTCGACGGGTCGGGATGGCAGGCGGTCGGCGCGCTCCTCACCGCGGCGGACGGCGACGCGGATGCGCGCGCCGTCGTCGACGACGTCGTCGAGGCGCTCGGTGCGGCGCTCGGCAGCGTCGTCAACCTCACCAATCCGGAACGCGTCGTCGTCGGCGGATGGGTCGGGATGCGGCTGATGGAGCACCGGTCGGCGCAGATCGCCGACGCCGTGCGGCGCAACTGCCTGCACCGCCTCGGGATGCAGTTCGAACTCGTGCCGGCGACGTTCGGCGGCGACACCGTCGCACTCGGCTCGGCGCTCATGCCCATCACCGCGCTGATCGACACGCCGCGCAGCGAGCTCTTCGCGGTCTAGTCCCCGCCCGCGCATCCGCCTGTTCTGGGCAGACGGCCTGCGCTGAGCACGCGGGGGCCGGGCGACGAGGTCAGGATGCCGGGAGCACGCAGGTCGGCGACGGGGCGTCGACGCGGCGGCGGGCGCGGCCGGGCACGCCGGTGCGCTCGTCGAGCGCCAGCGCCACCACCTCGTGGGAGAGCTGACCGGCGACCAGCACCGTGTCGCGCACGACCACGTGGTGGCGGGGCCCCTCGACGCCCGCGTCCACCAGGGCGACCGGACGCAGCTCGGCCCCATCCCCGCGCACCTCGAGCACCGCCAGCGTGTTCGAGCCGCGGAGACCGGCGTAGACGTAGCGACCGTCGCGCGAGAAGGCGAGCTCCGCGGCGGCATCCCCGGGGAGCGCGGCCGGCGACAACGGCACGCCGGCCACGACACGCCACTGTCCGTTCGGGTCGGGCGCCAGGGCGTAGAGCTCGGTGGACAGCTCGGTCACGACGAACAGGTGCCCCGACGGATGCCATCGGCTGTGGCGCGGTCCGGTTCCGCGCGGAAGCACGACATCGCGCGAGCCCTGCCCGCCGTCGCCGTGCCAGAACCGCACGAGGTCGAACCCGAGATCGGTCGTCGCGACGGTGTTCCGCGGAAGGAAGCGGACGTGGTGGGCGCGCGACGGGCGGGGAGGCGTCGCCGATATGCCGCCGAGGGCATACGGGTCTTCGGCGGCGGCCAGATCGGCCGCCGCGACGGGTCGGCCCTCGCCGTCGAGGCGGATCCGCACCAGCCGACCGTCACCCCAGCAGGCGGCGAACACGGCGTCGCCCGACGGGGCGACCGCGACATGGCACACCGCCTCTCCCGCCGCGACCGGCTCACCGAGCGGGGCGAACGACTCGTCGCCGATCCGCCGGAACGCCTGCACGAGACCCCGATGCTCCAGCGCCGCGTAGAGGACGGGCAACGTCGGATGCCACGTGATCCACGACGGCGAGTCGGCGCGCACCGCGGGCGCCGCGCGCCGCGACAGCTCCCCACCGGCGGAGGCATCGTCGGGATCGCCCGCGAGGAGCACCCCGATGCCCTCGGCCGCGCCACCCCCGTCGGCGGTGTAGCCCCCGAGGAGGAAACGCACGTCAGTCGACGAGGTCGTGGCGCACGATGACCGCGTCGCGGGCGGGGCCCACGCCGATCACCGAGATGCGGGTACCGCTCATGGCCTCGAGCGCGAGCACGTACTCCTGCGCCTGCACCGGCAGGTCGTCGAAGGTCCGCGCCCCCGAGATGTCGTCCTTCCAGCCGGGGAAGAACTCGAGGATCGGCGTCGCGTGGTGGAAGTCGCTCTGGTTGACCGGCACCTCGTCGAACCGCTCGCCGTCGACGTCGTAGGCGACACACACGGGGATCTCGTCGAGACCCGTGAGGATGTCGAGCTTGGTGAGCACGAGGTCGGTGATGCCGTTGATGCGGGTGGCGTACCGGGTGATCGGGGCGTCGTACCAGCCCACCCGCCGCGGGCGGCCCGTGGTCGTGCCGAACTCGAAGCCGCGCTTGCGCAGCCACTCGCCCTGCTCGTCGAACAGCTCGGTCGGGAAGGGGCCCGAGCCGACGCGCGTCGTGTACGCCTTCACGATGCCGACGATGCGGTCGAGGCGGTTCGGTCCCACGCCGGAGCCGGTGGACGCGCCGCCCGCCGTCGCCGACGACGACGTCACGAAGGGGTAGGTGCCGTGGTCGACGTCGAGCATGGTGGCCTGGCCACCCTCGAAGACGACGACGTCGCCGGCATCCAGGGCGCGGCTGAGCAGCAGCCCGGTGTCGCACACCATGGGGCGCAGGCGCTCGACGTAGGAGAGGAGGTCGTCGACGATCTCGTCGACCGTGATGGCCCGGCGGTTGAAGACCTTCACCAGCAGGTGGTTCTTCTGGTCGAGGGCACCCTCGACCTTCTGGCGCAGGATGTTCTCGTCGAACAGGTCTTGGATGCGGATGCCGACGCGGTTGATCTT
This sequence comes from Microbacterium sp. MPR-TSA4, assembly GCF_058792815.1. Classification (NCBI taxonomy): domain Bacteria; kingdom Bacillati; phylum Actinomycetota; class Actinomycetes; order Micrococcales; family Microbacteriaceae; genus Microbacterium; species Microbacterium sp. MPR-TSA4. The sequence continues at coordinate 9,576 of NZ_JBXAFF010000026.1, read as the reverse complement.
GTCGGCGTAGGTCGGGCCGATGCCGCGACCCGTGGTGCCGATCATGCGCTTGCCGAGGAAGCGCTCGGTGACCTTGTCGAGCGTGCGGTGGTACTGGGTGATGACGTGCGCGTTCGCGCTGATCTTCAGGCGCGAGGTGTCGAGGCCGCGCGCGTTGAGCGCCTCGAGCTCGGCGAAGAGCACCTCGAGGTCGACGACGACGCCGTTGCCGATGACGGCGTTGACGCCGGGCGAGAGGATGCCGGAGGGCAGCAGGTGCAGCGCGTACTTCTCGTCGCCGATGACGACGGTGTGACCCGCGTTGTTGCCGCCGTTGAACTTGACGACCCAGTCGGTGCGGTCGCCGAGGAGATCGGTGGCCTTCCCCTTGCCCTCGTCACCCCACTGGACGCCGACGATGACGATTCCTGGCATGGACAGCTCCCCCGTTTTCGGCCTTCTGGCGCACATCGGACGGTTGCACCGGGAATGCCGGTACACCCCATCCTATCGAGCACCCTCGACACCGCCCCGCCGCGGTCGGGCGGTGCGCACCTGGCGTACGCACCGCCCGGTCGGCGGATCAGACCTCGCGGCGACGGCGACGGGTCAGCAGGGCGATGCCCGCGAGCACGCCGCCCACGCCCAGGCCCGAGAGCGCGACGATGATCGCCGAGCTGCCGCCCGTGGCCGGCAGCGGCTTGTCGAAGCGGTTGTCGACCGCGACGGCGATCGTCGTGTCCTTGCCGATGGTCAGGGATGCCGGGTTCTTCGCCGGGGCGCCGTCGACGGTCACCGTGACCTGCGTGGCGTCACCGGTGCGCGACTCGGTGAGCACGCACTCGGCATCCGTCGGCAGGTCGGTGTAGACCACCGGCGTTCCGACGACGAGGTCGCGGACCGCTCCCCCGGGGATCGGCAGGTCGGCCCCGTACCAGGTGCAGACGAGCGTCACGCCGAACGTGTCGCCGCTGTGCGCGGCGGAGGCGGTGCCGGAGACCGTCTTGGTGACCGAGATCTGGCCGGCCGTGAACGTGTTGGCGATCGTCATCAGCTGCGGCGTCTCCCCGCCGACCAGCTCGATGGTCGCCGAGGTCCCCGTGACGGGATCGGCGTCGTCGACCGTGATGGTCGTCGCGTCGGCGTGGCCGGTGACGGTCTCGGTGACCTCGCACGTCGCCCCCACGGGGAGGTCGGCGTAGGTCGCGCGGTAGTCGTTGTCGGCCGTCAGCTGACGCTCCGACCCGCCCGGGACCTCGAGCGCGGTGACGGTGCCGTCGACGACGTAGGTGCAGACCGCGTCGACCGTGAACGGACCTGCCGCACCCGGGTTGAGCAGATTGCCCTCGCGCTCCTTGACGACGTCGAACGAGGCGAGGTCGAAGCGGTTGGTGGCCGTGACGGTCACGTCTCCGATGCCCGCGGGGTCGGTCGCGGCGACGATGGTGACCTTCCCGTCGGCGGGGTCGAGGGTCGCCTCGGTCGCACCGCCGGTGGTCAGCTCCGTCACGTCGCAGAGCGTGCCCGCCGGGTAGACCCCGAAGCTCTGGGTGTCGCCGCCGCGCAGCGAGAAGCGCTGATCGAGCAGCGTCTGGCCCTGGTAGACGCAGACCGCGGAGAAGTCGAACGCGCCGGTGCCGTACAGGTCGGCACCCGCCCCGGTGACGTCCTTGGCGACGGTGAGGCGCCCGGCGTCGTAGCCGTTGGTCACGGTGACCTCTGCGGCATCCACGCCCGGGGTGACCGTCGCGGAGCCGTCACCGGCGTCGTCGACGTTCGTGCCCGTGATCACGATGTGATCGGCGAAGAAGTCGTCGGTCTCCGTCAGCGTGCAGCTCGCACGAGCGGGGATCCGGTCCGCCGGGGCGTTCCAGGTCTCGCCGGCCGCGAGGGTGAAGGTCAGCGTGGTGGTGCCCTGCTCGTCGAACACGACCGGGCTTCCCGTCGCGCTGGTGCACGACAGCGAGAAGGTGAACGGTCCGAACGCGCCCGACGTGGCCTCGGTCTGCACCTGCTTGGTGACCGACAGTCCGGTGAACTGGTAGTCGTTCGTGATCGCCGCGATCTGGGCGACGGGGATCTCCCCCTCGGTCCCGTCCTGCGGGGCGGCCTCGGTCACGGCGACCGTGGTCGGCGACCCGGTGCGCGACGTCTCGCCGAACGCGCCGACGTCGCCCTGCTCGGTGACGGTGCAGGTCGTGCCGGCCTCGCTCAGCGGGATGCCGTCGATGCGCGCCGCATAGTCACCGGCCGCGCTCAGGGTGACGGTGGATGCCGAGCCGAGGTCGAGCGGGACCCCACCGGCGGTGCAGACGACGTCGGCGAGGAAGCTCGTCGGCGCGTACCGCGAGGCGGGGCCGGTGATCTCCTTCGTCACGCCGATCGACCCGAAGCGCAGGTGGCTGCCGACGACGGCGGGCGCGATCTTGCGGAACGTGCTCTCGGTGGTCAGCTCGTACTTGACGCCGTACTGGTTCCACGCGAACTGGTCGGTGGCCGGGACGACGGCCGACGCCCCGTCGGGACGGTCGGCCGAAGCCAGCCGGTTGACGGTGGAGAAGGTGACGTCTGCGGCCTGACCCGGGGTGAGGGCCTTCGCCGTCGTCGTGCGGAAGTCGAGGTGCACGCGGATGCCGGTGACCTTCGTCCAGTCGGTGTCGGCGGACACCGCGGTCCACTGCTCGCCGCTCTGCTCGCACACGGGTGCGGTCGTCAGCGTCGACCAGGTGTTGACGCAGACATCCGGGCTGCTGGTGACCTCGACGGTCTGGGTGGTGCCCGCGGGCGCCGCGACCTTGAGCGAGTCCGCGACGAGCTCGGGGCGCAGCGTCGACCCACGGCCGGTGCCGGAGATCAGCAGCGTGTCGCCGGGCGTCGGGAGCTGGTCGAAGACCGTCATCTCGGCGACCGGGACGGTGCCGGCGTTGACGTTGTGCAGCACCCAGTCGTCGGTGCCGTCGACCTGGGAGTTGGCGACACAGGGGGCACGGAAGTACCCCTTGCCCTGCGCGACGAGGTTCTGCTGGCAGATCGCGTCGGCGACGCCGGGCTGGTAGGCGCCCGGGAGCGAGCCGACGACACCCTTGACGGTGTACAGGTTCGAGCCCGCGACGACGCCGACGTAGTCGGTGGTGCCGCACGTCGTCGGGTCGTTCGCGAACGCGCTGGTGGTCGAGCCGCCCGGCACCGTGTTGCGGCAGGCCGTCAGCTGTTCGGCGGTCTGGATCGTCATGGTGTTCGTGGCGCGCTCGCCCTGGGCGAGACCCGGCTGCAGCTCGAGGTAGAGGCGCACCTTGAAGACCTCGCCCGGCTTCATGCGGTCACCGTCCGACGGCCACGTGAACGTGACCGTGCGGCCGTCGGGGCTGAGGCCCAGGGTGACCTGGTCGGAGAGCAGACCATCGGCCTGCTTCGTGTAGATCGGCGCCGGCGTCGCGAGGAAGTTCAGCTCCGCGGGCAGCGTGTCGGTGAGCTGCGACACCGTGAGGTATCCCGTCCCGGTGTTCTGGAACGTCAGATCGAACGGCACGGGCGAGCCGACCGAGACGAGGCGGTCGCCGTTGTTGCTCAGCTTGTTCACCGCGATCTGGTGGGTGCCCTGGGTGAGCGTGACCTGCGCAGCGGCCTGCTTGCGGCCCGAGTCGTTGCCGTCGGTGCGGGTCGACTGGGATGTCTGCGTGTTCGTCACCGTGTGGTCGAACACGACCGGGCCGCTGGCGTCGCGGTACGTGTCGCGCACCACGACGGAGAACGCGGCCGAGGCCGACCAGTTCGCCGCGGGCAGGGTGGAGGAGAACAGTCCGCCGTCGGCGCGGGTGAAGGTGAACCGCAGGCCCTGGACGGCCCCGGCCTCGACACCGGCGGGCAGCGCGGCGGTCGCCGCCGGCGTTCCGAGCACCCACGCGGCACCCGTGTACGCGTCGACCTGCACGCGATCCGCGCCCGCCGGGAGCGTCACCGCGCCCAGCGCGACGAAGTCGAAGGTGTTCCAGAAGTCCGTGGCGTCGGCCTGGTCCTCGATGACGACGACGTTCGGCGACAGCGTGCTGCGCGGGTTGGAGCCCTGGTTGGCGCCGAGGGTCACGGTGACGGGCGTCGCCTTGGCCGGCTGCGCGATCGAGGAGGGGCTGATCGACTTCGTCGGGGTGATGTTGACGTCGCCGCCCGTGAGCACGACCTTCGCGTCGGCGACGTCGCCGGTCTTCGTCGTCGGGGACAGCACCGGGTCGTAGGACTGCGCGAACACGCGGTTCGCCACATCGACGGTCTTGCCGGCAGGGAGCACCTGGGCCGCGCCGCTCGAGCGCAGCGCCGGGCGGAGCCGACTGTCGATCGTCATCGTGAACCGGTTGTCCTGGTCGATCGTCCCCGTGCCGCCGGCGCTGACGCCGCGGAACGTGACGCTCACGCCGACGACGTCGGCGAGCTGGTCCGCCGTGAAGGCGTTGACCTCGGCGATCGTGTGCGACGTCGTGGTGTAGACGCCCCCCGCGTAGTGCAGGAGCCACACGGTCGAGCCGGCGGCGTCGATCTGGCCGGGGATGGTCGCCGCGATCGAGATCTTCGTCGCGGTGAAGCGGTCGAAGGGGCTCGGGGTCCCGGCATCCGTCAGGTAGTCGGTCTGACCCGACGTGTCGAACGGGTCGGCGAACGCGGCGCTCACGTCGGACTGGCAGCCGCCGAGTGCGGTCTGGCTGCAGGTCGCCGGGTCGGTGAGGCGGATCGCACTGGCCTTGGCGGTCGAGTCGTTGCGCGCCGTCATCGTCCACTGCGACGTCGGGTAATCCTGCGCAGGGGTGCCCTGCACCGGGGTGAAGATGGCCGACGTCGGGGATGCCGACTTGGTCACCTTGACGCCCGGGGGCTGGTTGATGATCTGGATCGTGTCGTCGTCGCGGTCGGTGACCACCGGGCCGCCGGCCAGCGGCAGCGACGAGATCTCCACCGTGTTGTCCACGACACCGGCGGTCGAGGTGTTCAGCAGGGAGGCCGCCGTGACCGGCGTGGCATCCGCGCGCGTGACATCGCGCAGCTGCCAGGTCAGGGCGAACTGACGCTGCACGCTGCCGGAGCCGACGCCCGAGCCCGGCGCGGGAGCGAACGGGTCGAAGGCGGGACCGGTCTGGCGCGCCGCCTCGCGCGCGGCGGTGTCGGCGGCGGTCTCGTCGAGGACGAGGCGAACGGCGGTCGTCTTGGCCGACTCGTCCGCGGTGAGGGTGTAGCCGACGAAGCCGCGGCCGGAGCTCATCCAGCTGCCGCCCGGAGCGGGCACCGTGTGCCAGCTGTTGTCGAAGAACAGCTCGACGGCGGTGACCGTGTCGTACTTGAGGTACCACCCGTTGCTGTACGGGTCGGAGCTGGCCGCGATCGGGCGCACCGCGACGAGGTCGAACGCGTCGAAGACGGTGGCCTTCGGGTTCGCCGCATCCGTCGCCGGGTCGGTGATCGTCACGGGAGCGTAGCCCGACGAGACGTGCCAGCCGAGCGTGGTGTCGGCCTGCTGGCCGGACTGGGCGTTGACGAAGTCACGGTTCCAGCGCTTCTGGATGTCGGGACCCGGTCCGGGCGGGTTGTCGTCGGTCTGGATCGTCCCCGGAGCCGTGTCGCGCGCGTCGTCCGTGAGCGGCTTGCCGCCGTCGCTCACGCCGTCGACCGTCGCGACGGCCGTGTTCGTGTAGGTGGTGGGACGGTCGGGACCGGGGGTCGTGGCGCCGCCGCTGCGACGCTCGCTCTGCGCCTCGAAAACGAGGTTCGGCGTCACGTTCGTGGTGTCGGAGAACCCGGCGTCGCTGTGGAACGTGAAGCGCACCCCCTCGACATCCGACGGAGCCAGCGGTGCCAGCGCGGCCGCGACCTGCGCGGCATCCATCTCGAAGACGAACGCCTGGGCCTGCGCGGGGGCGACCGCGAGGGTCACCCACGTACCGTCCGGACGCTTGACCTCGACGGTCAGGTCGGCCGTCGCGGGGACCTGAGTCGGCGCGATGGCGGTGAGGTCGAACGCGTTCCAGAAGGCGTTCTGCGAGCCGTCCCATGCGTCCTCGACGACGATGTCGTGGATCAGCGCGCCGTCGCCCGTCGCGTCGGCGGTGGTCTGGAGCGACGCGATCACGCTGTCACCGGGGCCGACGGGCGCCCCCGGACGCACCGTCTTGTCGATCGTGACCGACACCGACGGGTCGATGATGACGAGCGTGTCGCTGTCGGTGGCGTCGGCGGTCAGCCCGTTGGGTGCCGTGACGGTCGAGGTGACGCGGTTGGTGAGGGTGAGGCTCGGCGCCCCGCCCGTCGCGTTCTCGGTGGTGTCGATCTCGAACACCGCGGATGCCGGGGCGTCGGCCTGGATGAGCGTGCCGGTGTAGACGATCTCGAACCCGCTGATCGGGGCCGAGGGGGCCGACGGAACGGCACCGTCGGCGAAGGCGACGTCCTGCGTGCCGCCGGCGGCGAGGTGGTAGACGACGGTCGCGGAGGAGGCGCCGGCCGGCCAGACGGGGGCGGCGGTGAAGCCGCCGAACGCGATGTCGGCGGTGAAGAAGTCGAGGTCCGCGATGCGCAGCTCGGCCACGGGAACGTCGCCGTTCGTGGCGGAGAGGGTCGCCGCGGCCTTCTGGCCGGCGGTGATCTGTCCCGGCTCGATGTTCTTCGTGGTCTGCACCGTGGGCATCGACGGCGTGACCGTGTAGTTCGCGGTCGCGTCCTTCGTCGCGGAGCGGCCGTGCGCGGTCGCGGTGCCGGTCGCGACGTTGTCGACGCGGTGCTCGGCGTTGGAGAGATCGGCACCCGTGTCGCGCTGCGTCGCCCGCTGCGCGAGGCCGAGGTCGAAGCGCACCTCGTCGCCCGGCGCGATGGTTCCGTCGCACGTCAGGCGGATGCCGCCGACCTGCGCGTTCGTCACGCCGTCCGGGAGGGTCAGGGTCGCCGACGGCACGCCGGCGGTCCACGTCCAGGCGGTGCCGTCGAAGACGTACGCGTCCACCTGGACGGTCGTGCAGCTGGCCGGGACGGCGACGGCCTCGAAACCTGTGAAGTCGGTGATCGTGAACGGGTTGCTCGCGTCGAGCGTCGCGGCGCCCTCGGTGGCGGCCTTCGGCTCCTGGATGACCAGCTGGTCGACGTTGACGTTGGAGGCGTTGGAGATCTTGAGCGCGATGTCGGAGTGGGCGCCGGGCTCGAACGACTGGCGGGACGGGGTCCAGGTCTTCAGGTCGTCGACGCCGATGTTCTCGGGGACGTCGATGTTGATCGTCGCGGAGCTGTCGACCGGGTTGGCGTTGGTCGCGGTGACGGCGGCGGTGTTGACGATGTCGCCGCTCTCGCCGGCGGGGTAGTCGTCGGGCACCCGCAGGCTCACGAGCATCGAGAACGTCGTGCCTGCCGACATGCCGACCCCCACCGGGGTGTCGGTGGTCTCGGTCAGATCGACCGTGACCTTGGTGTCGGCGGCGACCTTCGCCGGAGGCGTGGCGCTGCCGCCCGTCCAGGTGGCCGTGTAGGGCGTGGTGTCGGGGGTGAACCGCACGGCCTCGATGTCGAAGCCGACCAGTCCGGCCGGGAAGGCGTCGGTCAGCTGCGTGTCGAGGCAGTCCTGCTCGGAGCAGGTCACCTTGACGGTGTAGGTGAAGGTCTCACCCGGCTGCGGCGTGGGCTTGTCGACGCTCTTGTCGATCTGCAGGTAGTCGCCCGGACCGGCGGCGGCGACCGCGGCGGGGGCGACGGTGCCCACCACGCCCCCGATCGCCAGGAGAACGACCATGAGCCCCGCCAACAGCGGATGCTTCGCGGACACGACGGAAGAGCGCGCAGCGCGCATGCCAACTACCCCCAAGGTAGAGCGCCCCTGCAACCGACCCCACGTCGGTGGCCCCGATCCCACATCGGAGAGCGCACGTTGCCGACTACTATAGGACACCGGCGCCGTTTCCCGTCAACACGGCGACCCCCCGGACGACCCCCCGGCTGGCCTCTCGGGCCGACCAGTCCGACAGCCCCGCGACGGGGCGGCCCGCTCCAGCCCGCCCCCGTCGCAGCGGCATCGGCGGCGCTCAGTAGACTGAGGTTCCATGTCGAAGGTCCTTCAGTCCCTGCCCGTCGGCGAGCGCGTCGGCATCGCCTTCTCGGGGGGTCTCGATACCTCCGTCGCCGTCGCGTGGATGCGCGACAAGGGTGCCGTCCCCTATACCTACACCGGCGACCTCGGCCAGTACGACGAGGACGACATCGCCTCGATCCCCGGTCGCGCGCTGCAGTACGGCGCCGAGCAGTCGCGACTCATCGACTGCAAGCCGCTCATGGTCGAGGAGGGTCTGGTGGCCCTCGCCTGCGGCGCCTTCCACATCCGCTCGGGCGGACGCACCTACTTCAACACGACGCCGATCGGCCGCGCCGTCACCGGCACGCTCCTCGTGCGCGCCATGAAGGAGGACGGCGTCGACATCTGGGGCGACGGCTCGACCTACAAGGGCAACGACATCGAGCGCTTCTACCGCTACGGACTGCTCGCCAACCCCGCGCTGCGCATCTACAAGCCCTGGCTGGACGCCGATTTCGTCACGGAGCTCGGCGGGCGCAAGGAGATGAGCGAGTGGCTCGTCGCCCATGACTTCCCGTACCGCGACTCGGTCGAGAAGGCCTACTCCACCGACGCCAACATCTGGGGCGCGACGCACGAGGCGAAGACCCTCGAGCACCTCGACGTCTCGCTCGAGGTCGTCGACCCGATCATGGGCGTGCGCTTCTGGGACCCGTCCGTGGAGATCGCGACCGAAGACGTGGCGATCACGTTCGAGGCGGGCCGCCCCGTCGCCATCAACGGCGTCGAGTTCACGGATGCAGTGGCTCTCGTCCGGGAGGCGAACGCCATCGGCGGTCGCCACGGCCTGGGCATGAGCGACCAGATCGAGAACCGCATCATCGAGGCGAAGTCCCGCGGCGTCTACGAGGCGCCGGGCATGGCGCTGCTGTTCATCGCCTACGAGCGGCTGATCAACGGCATCCTCAACGAGGACACGCTGGCGACCTACCACGAGCAGGGCCGCCGCCTCGGCCGTCTCATGTACGAGGGGCGCTGGCTCGAGCCGCAGTCGTTCATGCTGCGCGAGTCGATCCAGCGCTGGGTGGGCTCGGCGATCAGCGGCACGGTCACGCTGCGCCTGCGCCGCGGCGAGGACTACACGATCCTCGACACGGTCTCGCCGAACCTCTCCTACGCCCCCGAGAAGCTCTCGATGGAGCGCGTCGGCGACGCCGCCTTCGGCCCCACCGACCGCATCGGTCAGCTCACCATGCGCAACCTCGACATCGCCGACTCGCGTGCACGCCTCGAGCAGTACGCCGGGCTGGGCCTCATCGGCGGCGCCACCGCCGAGCTCGTCGGCGAGCTGTCCTCCGGCGAGTCCGCGGGGATCACCGGCCACGCCGCACCGTTCGACGCCGCGCGCGAGCAGCTGGCCGAAGCCCTCGACGAGGCCTCGGAGTCGGCGTCCTTCGACTTCGGCGCCGACTGAGCGCACGCTCACGGCGTTTCGACTCGGCGCTGCGCGCCTCGCTCAACGACCGGCATGCCCCACCCGCACCCCCCGGTCGTTGAGCGAGCAC
>NZ_JBXAFF010000025.1:0-45682 GCF_058792815.1 Microbacterium sp. MPR-TSA4 | reverse complement strand
CTCAACGACCGGAGGGGGTGGCGGGGCCCCGGTCGTTGAGCGAGCGCAGCGAGTCGAAACGCCCCGAGCCGAGCGGAAGCACCCCGAAGCGCCGGGTCAGGCGTAGGCCACGAACACGCCCGCGCGCAGGACGGGCGCGGATGCCGCGGCATCCACCTCTGCGGCCGCGAGCACCTCGTCACGCGCGTCACGTCCGATGAGCTCCTGTCCCGAGCCGCTCGCCGTGAGGAGGTGGCGCACGGCGGGCCGCAGCCCGCGGAAGGCCTCGCCCGCGGCGGCGGCTTCGGGCGACGTGTGGTCGATGCCGCGCGCACCCAGGGCGTCGATGACGGCTCCCGCGCCGAGCAGGTCCTCGACGGCGAACCGCAGCCGCGCATCGGACTCGCGGCCGGAGAGCTCACCGGCGGCGAGCACGAGGATGCTCGTGCGCGCGCCGCGGCGGCGCTGCTCCGCGAGGATCGCGTCGGCCACGGCGGCCGCATTCACGAGCGCACCGAGCAGCACGACGGCGCCGGTCGCGCCCGCACGCGCCGCGATCGCGGCACCGTTCACCGACGCGGCGTGCGCGGCGTCGTCCAGCGCCACCGCGTCTCCGGTCGCGACGCGGCGGGCGACCGTGCTGGAGAACCGCAGGACGTCGACGACGACCACGACGTCGGACGCCGCGACGCGATCGAGGCCGTCGGCACCCCATTCGAGGCGCACCTGGTACCGGGACTGATCGAACGGGGAGGCCATGTCTCCAGGCTACGGGGGCACCGGTGCGAGACTGGCGGTATGCGGATCATGCTCAAGCTCGTCCTCGACTGCGATGCGGATGCCGCGTGGCGCGCCCTGCACTCACCGCGTGCGGTCGCCGACCTCTACGGTCCGTTCCTCGACCTCGCGCCCCTCGCCGCCGAAGGCCTGCCGACCAGACTCGTGCCGGGCGCCGACGTCCCGGTGGCGATGAGCGTCGCCGGCGTCATCCCGCTCGGATCGCAGCTGATCCACGTCAGCGAGCGGCACACGGTCGACGCCCACGGCCCCGTGCGGATCTTCCGCGACAGCGGCATCCCGCTGACGGGACCGCTGGCCGCCCTCGACGTGTGGGACCACCAGATGGCGGTGGCGCCGGCGCCGGGCGACCCGTCGAAGACGCTGTGGCGCGACCGGCTCGTGATCGGCGGGGCCGCCGCGCCCGCGCTCTGGCCGGTGCTCTGGGCGACGTGGCAGTGGCGCGGCGCCCGCCTCGCCGCGCTCGCGCCGACCTGGGCCTTCGACCCCGACGCCCACCGCGACGAATCGCCGGCTGTCGCGGTCGAAGCCTGACCGCGACAGCCGGCACCGGACACCCCCAGGCATCCGGGTCCTCACTCGGCGAGCGCCTCCACGGCCGTCACCCGCGTCGCCAACCGCGTCGGGACGACCGTCGCGACGACGGTGAGGAGCGCAGTGGCCAGCACCACGACGAGCACCGGCATCCATGGCACGGCCGGGACCACCAGCGTCGGCGCGGAGAGCGCGGGCGGCACGGCCACCGAGCCGAGCAGCGACTGCGCGGCCACCCACCCGTAGGCGACGCCCAGCACGAGCCCGAAGGTGAGCGCCGTGATGGTGACGTGCACGGCCTCGAGCAGCACGACCCGTCGCACCTGGCGGGAGGAGAGGCCGAGGGCCCGCAGCAGTCCGAGCTCGCGACGTCGCTGGACGACGCCGATCGTCAGCAGGTTGACGAGGCCGACGGCGGCGATCACGGCCGAGACGGCGACCAGCCCCATCATGATGGCGGCGAAGGTGTCGAGCACGCGATCGAGCTCCGCGGGCGGCGTTCCCCCCGACGACGACGCGATCACGGCTTTGACCGACGCGCCGGCGACCGCGAACATCACGACGAGCGTCACGCCCATGACCACCCCGATCGCCATGCGGCTCGCCCGCTCGGGGTAGCGCAGGGCGTTCTCGGCCGCGAGTCGCGCCGGCGCCGACCGACCGAACAGGCGTCCGGTGAGGCGCAGCAGCGGCGGCATGACGATGACGGCGCCGAGGGTCAGGCCGGTGAAGGACAGGATGCCGCCGAAGAAGGCGACGATGACGCCGAGCGGCGACACGAGCCCGACGACGACGCCTCCGGCCAACAGCGCCGCCCCGGCGAACGACAGGATCACGGCCGCGACATCGCGCGCCGGCGAGCGGGTCTGCTCGTGCGTGCGCGGGGCCGATCCGGCGAGCGCCTGCAGCGGGGTGACGGTCAGCACCCGCCGCGATCCGCTCCATGCACCCGCCCACGTGGTCAGCGCGACGACGGCGGCGGGCAGCAGCAGCACCGGCTGCGCGACGGCGTAGCCGGCCATGATGCCCAGCAGCGCGTCGGCGAGGCGCACCAGGACGGCGGCGGCCGCGGTGCCCACCGCCAGACCGACGGCGGCACCGATGATCCCGACGCCGAGACCCTGGCGGCCGACCTCCTGGCGCTGGGCACGAGCGGACGCGCCGATGAGGCGCATCATGGCGATGTGACGGGTGCGCCCGGCGACGATCGTCGCGAAGGTGTTCGCCGTCACGATCGCGGCGACGTACACGGCGACACCGACGAGCAGGACGCTGAGGATGCCGAGCACGATCGCGACCGTCTCGCTGTTGCCGAGATACGGGTCGGCGCGCGCCCATGCCGCGATGTAGCCCGTCGCGGTGAGCAGCAGCACCCCGAACGCCGCGGAGATGGCGGCGACGAGCACGGTCGCGCCCATCCCCCGCTCGCGCACCCACGCGAGCCGCGACGCGCGGGACGTGATCGCCGCCGGCGCGCCGAGCGAGACCGGATCGGCCACGGCGGCGCTCACACCGCCACCTCGGACGCGAGCATGAACGCCGAGACCTGCTCCGCGCTCTGCCGGGGCTTGTCGGCGACGACCCGCCCGTCCCCGAGGAAGAGGACGCGATCGGCGTGGGCGGCCGCGATCGGATCGTGGGTGACCATCGCGATCGACTGCCCGTGCTCGCGGCTCGCGGTCCGCAGCAGCGCGAGCACCTCACGGCTGGAGCGCGAGTCGAGGTTGCCCGTCGGCTCGTCGGCGAACACCAGGTCGGGTGCGGTGGCGAGGGCGCGCGCGATCGCCACGCGCTGCTGCTGCCCGCCCGACAGCTCGTGGGGGCGGTGCCGCAGTCGATCGCGCACGCCGAGGGAGTCGATGAGGCTCTCGATGCGGGCGCGCTCCAGCGCCGTGGGCCGGCGCCCGTCGAGGTCGAACGGCAGCAGGATGTTGCTCAGCGCGTCGAGGGTCGGCACGAGGTTGAAGGACTGGAAGACGAAGCCGATGCGCCGGCGCCGCAGCAGGGTGAGCTCGAGGTCGGACAGCCCCGTGATCTCGGTGTCGCCGATCCAGGCACGGCCCGTCGTGGCGGCATCCAGTCCGGCCATGATGTGCATGAGCGTGGACTTGCCCGACCCGGAGGGCCCCATGATCGCGGTGAACTCCCCGCGACGGATGCCGACGGTCACGCCGTCGAGTGCGCGCACCCCCGTCTCGCCGGCTCCGTAGGTCTTCGTGACGCTCTGCACCCGGGCGGCGAGGCCCAGCTCGGTGGTCGTGATCTCCATGCCCCTCACGCTACGGACGCGACCACGGGCACCGCGTCGGCCTGCGGTCGCGAACGCGTACATCGCGAGGATGACGCACCCGGACGGTCGGGGGCGTCCCCGCCGCCGACCGGCGGGTCATCCGCGGGTCAGGCCAGCCCGTGCTCGAAGGCGAACACGACGAGCTGCACCCGGTCGCGGAGGGAGAGCTTGCCGAGGATGCGGCTGATGTGCGTCTTCACGGTCGCCTCGGAGAGGAACTCCCGTTGCGCGATCTCGGCGTTGGACAGTCCTCGGGCGGCGAGGGCGAAGATCTCGCGCTCGCGATCCGTCAGCTCGGTGAAGGTCTCGGGGATGGTGCGCGACGGCTCGGAGAACTGCGCGAACAGCTCGCGGGTCGCCGAGGCGGCGATGACCGCCGATCCCGACTGCACCGTCCGGATCGCGGCGAGCAGGAACTCCGGGTCGGCGTCCTTGAGGAGGAAGCCGCTGGCCCCCTGCCGGATCGCCCGCGCGGCCGCCTCGTCGAGGTCGAACGTCGTGAGCATGACGATGCGGGGCGGGTCGGCGGCCAGCGTCGGATCGGCGAGGAGCTCGGCCGTCGCGGCGAGGCCGTCCATCACCGGCATCCGGATGTCCATCAGCACGACGTCGGGCCGGGTCTGGCGCACGACGCGCACGCCCTCGGCGCCGTCGCCCGCCTCGCCGACGACCGCGAGGTCGGACTGCGAGTCGATCACCATGCGGATCCCCGCACGGAAGAGGGCCTGGTCGTCGACGAGGACGACCCTGATCGGGGCGCTCATGCCTGTCCCCCGGCGGCGGACGGCGCGATCGGCAGCCGCGCCCGCACGACGAACAGGGCGCCCTGCCGGCTCGCGTCGAGCTGGCCTCCGACCAGCTGCGCACGCTCGCGCATGCCGATCAGGCCGTGCCCGCGGTACTCCTCGGCGGATCGGTCGCCGGCGACGGAGCCGCCCGCGGTCTCGACGGGGGCGACGGGATTGCGCACGGTCAGTTCCACTCCCCCAGCGTGCCACGCGAGATCGACGCCCACGGCCGCATCGGCGCCGTGGCGGAGCGCGTTCGTGAGCGCCTCCTGCAGAATGCGGAACACCGCGAGCTGCACGGCCGCGGGCACCTCCCCGACCGGCGCCGGATCCACGTCGACCCGGAGCGTCACACCCGCCGCACGCACCTGCGCGTAGAGCTGCTCGAGGTCGGCGAGGGTCGGCTGCGGGCCCTCGGCCTGCGTGTGGCGCAGCTGGGTCAGCAGCATCCGGACGTCGGAGAGCGCGGCGCGGGCCGTCGTGGAGATGGTGCCGAGCGTCACGGCGGCGACGGCGGGGTCGGATGCCGCGGCGTACCGCGCCCCGTCGGCCTGGGCGATGACGACGGCCAGCGAGTGGGCGACGACGTCGTGCATGTCTCGCGCGATGCGGGTGCGCTCCGCCTCGGCGACGGCGGTGGCCTCGGCGAGCTCCTGCGCGCGACGGTTCTCGCGGGCGCGCAGGCTCGTTCTGACCAGGGCGCCGGCGGTCCAGGCGAGCAGGAGGGCGAAGGCGGCGGAGGCGAAGGTCGCCGCGGTGGCGAAGACGTAGGTGCCGATGCCGCTGGTGGTCCACTGACCGAGCACGAGCGGCATGACGATGATGTAGATCGCGATGGCCACCGCCCCCAGCAGCGACGACGCGAACCCGAACCAGAAGGTGCGCCGCGCGCCGTAGGCCGCGGTCGTGTAGAGCACCCCGAAGATGGCGATGTTCGCCGGCAGCGGCGGCAGGCCGGTGGCCATCTGGAGGACCGCGGCGGCCCAGCAGACCGCGAGGGCGAGCTCGGGTGCCAGGCGGCGGACCGCGGCGGCCCCGGAGAAGACGAGGGTGAGCGCGAGCGCGACGATCAGCGCGACCCGCGAGGGGACCATCGCCGACCCGATCCCGTCGGACGGCACGAGCGTCGCGAACAGTGCGAACAGCGCGAACAGGCCGGCCGCGACGATGTCGACGGTCAGCTGCATGCGGGTCAGCGTCCGAAACACGCTACGACGCTACGCGACCGCCGCGCGCGGCGGCATCCATCGAGCGATGTATCGCCGTCGGCGCGCGCCGGGCCGGATCGGACCGCTTGGTCCGCGCGGTCTGCTTGGCCCGCGCGGCCCGCCTGGTTCGCGCGGTCCGCGCCGTCAGCCCGACTGCGGCACCAGCGGTCGGTGCTCGTAGAAGGTCTGCAGCACGACGGTCGTGCGGGTGCGGACCGCGGCGGCGAGCCGGATCTCACGCACGAGGTCTTCGAGGGCGCGCGGCGACGCGACACGGGCGAAGAGCATGTAGCTGGCGTCACCGGCGATGGAGTGGCAGGCCTCGATCGCGTCGAGGTGCTCGAGGAGCTCGGGGGCGTTGTCGGGCTGAGCCGGGTCGAGCGGCGTGATCTCGATGAAGGCGGCCAGCGGGCGCCCGACCGCCTCGGCGTCGACGAGCGCGCGGTAGCCGGTGACGACACCGCGCGACTCCAGCCGCTTGAGGCGGGCCTGGACGGCGGAGATCGAGAGCCCGACCGCGGCGGACAGGTCGGCGAGCGTCATCCGGCCGTCTCGCGAGACCTCGGCCACGATCCGACGGTCGACATCATCTTCCATGCATGGAAGAATATCCGATGCAAGGCAGTCTTGCCGTAAATATTCCTGTCTCGACGAGCGGAGGTGCCCACCATGTCCCTTTACACGCCCACGAAGTCCGTCATCGGAGAGCCCGAGGTCGTCGAAGACGACCGACCGATGGTGCCGCTCGTCGAAGACGACCGACCCATGGTGCCGCTCGTCGAAGACGACCGACCGCTCGAGCAGCAGCCCGCCTGGCAGGCGCTGAAGGATGCCGTCGGCCGGCTGCAACCGCTGCAGGCGCAGGACGGCTCGGTTCCCGGCGACGCCGACCGCGCCGTCGCCGCCGACCTCATCGACACCATCGCCGCCGGCATCCGCACCCTCGCACCGCTGTTCCCGCACGACGCCGACTACCTCTCGACCTGCGTCGTCGACCTCCGCCGGTGGGCGGACGCCGACTTCCCCGTGCCGGACTTCCTCGACTCGCTGGTCGCCTTCCAGCCCCAGCGCGCCCGTGTGGATGGCCTCCGCCACCTCGTCGTGTTCCCGATGTACACGCAGAACGGGTCGCGCGACCGGCACCTCGAGGCCGTGCTCTGCGAGGTGATCTGGCCGGAGTTCATCGGCGAGCTGGAGCAGACCTACACCAACGGCCTGTTCGTCTCGCTGCGGCTGATCGACTTCACCTCGGGCTACGACACCAACTCCGCCGTGCTCTTCCCCGAGACGGTGGCGATGCGCGAGATCCCCTCGTTCACGTGGGGGGCGATCTTCCAGGACCGCGAGGCCGCACGCTTCCGGCGGGTGGTGGCCGCGGCATCCGAGATCACCAAGCTCGACGTGCCGGACGGCGTCGCCCGGATGCTCGCCGATCAGGGCCTCACCGAGCGGACGTTCGTCATGTGGGACCTCATCCACGACCGCAGCCACATGCGCGGCGACCTGCCGTTCGACCCGTTCATGATCAAGCAGCGCATGCCCTACTTCCTCTACACGCTCGAGGAGCTGCGCTGCGACCTCACGGCGTACCGGGAATGCGTGGGCATCGCCGCGCGACTGTCGGCACGCGCGGCGGACGGTCACCCGCTGACGGATGCCGAGACGGCCATGCTCGACCACGCGCGCCTGGTGCAGTACGCCGTGATCTTCGATCGGATCTTCCGGTTCGCGATCACCGGCTCGCGCGTGCGCAACTACGACGGCCTCGGCGGCCAGCTGCTGTTCGCCTGGCTGCATCGGCGCGGGGTGCTGCACTGGACCGACACCGCGCTCGCCTTCGACTGGGACGGGGTGCCGGACGCCGTCATCGCCCTCAGCGACGCGATCGACCGCCTGTACTGGGAGTCGATCGACCGCCCCAAGGTCGCCCACTGGCTCGCGGCCTACGACCTGGTGCGCAGCGTCGTGACCCCGCATCCGGCCTCGGCCTGGGCGCACGGCCTGCCCGACGACGTGCTCGCCGGCGCGCCGAAGGGGTACACCGACGCGGTGCTCGACGACGAGTTCCCGCTCTCGATGTTCTTCGAGGCGCTCGACAAGAAGATGCAGGGCGTCATCGCTTCGACGGCGGGCATCACGGGTCGCGATGGGTGACGGGGTCCGCGGGCGCACGGTCGTGATCGCGGGTGCCACGAGCGCGAGCGGGCGCGCGGCGGTGCACGCGCTCCGGAGCGCAGGGGCGGTCGCGATCGCCGTGGGCCGCGACGACGCGAAGCTCGGCGGGCTGCGCGATCTCGGCGCGCGGACCGCGGTGTGCGATCTGACCGACGAGGCCGAGGTGGGCGCGTTCGCGGCGGCGCTCCGCGCCGACGGGACGCCGGTGGACGGCATCCTGCACCTCGTCGGCGGATGGCGCGGCGGCGGCGGGCTGCCGGGCCAGAGCGACGCCGACTACCGCGCGCTCGAGGCCGGACTGACCGCCCAGCGGCACGTCACCCGCGCTTTCTGGGGCGACCTGATCGCCTCGGATGCCGCGCGGGTCGCGATCGTCTCCTCGACCGCGGTCGCGCGCCCGCTGGCGGGGGGCGCCAACTACGCCGCCGTCAAGGCGGCGGAGGAGGCGTGGGCGCGGGCGATGGCCCAGGGGTTCGCTGCGGATGCCCGCGGCGCGCACCGCGCGCCGGCGGCGGCATCCACGATCTTCCGGGTGCGCGCGCTCGAGGGCCTGGAGGAGGAGCTCGCGGCGGCGTTCCTCGGCCTCTGGGACCGGGGAGCGGACGAGGTCAACGACGCCGTCATCACCCTCGGCCCGGGCTGAACTCCTCCATCGCACGCCCCTGGCCGCCGGACGCGGCCCTGTCGCCCCATACGCCCGCCTCGATGGAGGAGTTCGGGCCAGGGGGCGGCGAGCCGCGGTCTGCGACGTCGCGGACTCGCGCCCCCGAACTAGATTGGATACCCGTGACCACTCTGCATGACACGACCGCCCGCGGCTTCGCCAGCGACAACTACTCCGGCGTCCACCCCGAGATCCTCGAGGCGATCGCCGCGGCGAACCACGGCCACCAGATCGCCTACGGCGAAGACGCCTACACGATCCGTCTGCAGGAGGTCTTCCGCCGCCACTTCGGCGAATCCGCCGAGGCGTTCCCCGTCTTCAACGGCACCGGGGCCAACGTGGTGGGCCTGCAGTCGATGCTCCCCCGCTGGGGCGCCGTGATCGCGGCATCCACCGCCCACATCAACGTCGACGAAGGCGGCGCGCCCGAGCGGGTGGCCGGGATCAAGATCCTGAACGTCCCCACCCGCGACGGCAAGCTCACCCCCGAGCTCGTCGACCGCGAGGCCTGGGGGTGGGGCGACGAGCACCGCGCCCAGCCGCTGGTGGTCTCCATCACCCAGTCGACCGAGCTCGGCACGCTGTACACCCCCGACGAGATCCGCGCCCTCGCCGACCACGCCCACGCCCACGGCATGCGCCTGCACCTCGACGGCGCCCGGATCTCCAACGCCGCCGCCGCCCTCGACGTCCCGCTGCGCGCCTTCACGACCGACGCCGGCGTGGACGTGCTGAGCTTCGGCGGCACGAAGAACGGCGCGCTCGGCGGCGAGGCGGTCGTCGTCCTGAACCCGGATGCCGCGGAGGGCCTGCTCTTCCTGCGCAAGCTCAACATGCAGCTCGCCTCGAAGATGCGCTTCATCTCCGCTCAGCTGGTCGCGCTGCTGGAGGGCGACCTGTACCTGCGCAACGCCCGGCACGCCAACGCGATGGCCCAGCGCCTGCGCGCCGGCGTCGAGGCGGGCATCGCGGACGGGTCGATCACCGGGGTGGGCTTCAGCCAGCCGACGCAGGCCAACGGGGTCTTCGCGACCCTGCCCGACGGCATCGCCGACGCGCTGCGCGAGAGCTTCCGCTTCTACGACTGGGGCCCCGCCGGCGGAGGCTCGACGGAGCGCGACGGCGATCCGTCGAGTGCCGGTGGGGAGGACGCGGCGAAGAACGAGGTCCGCTGGATGTGCTCGTTCGACACGTCGGAGGACGACGTCGACGCGTTCGTCGCGGAGCTCGCGCGCCTCACCTGATCCCGGCGCGGCCGGGCTCTCACCGCCGCATCCGCGGAGCGGTCACGCCCCGGCGAGCCACTCCCGGTACGCATCGAACGCGTACGGGCGCCCGAGGAAGGCCTCGACGAGCGCGGTCGCGTCGCGGCGTCCCCCGGGCTCGAGGATCTCGCGCCGATAGCGGGTCGCGGCCTCGGCATCCATCAGATCGCCCCCGAACCCCGAGAGCAGGTCGCGGGCGATCACGAGGCTCCACTGGTACGTGTAGTAGCAGGCGCCGTATCCCGTCAGATGGCCGAAGCCGGCGTACGGATGCCGGCCCCGCAGCGGCTGGACGGGACTCGTCGAGGCGTACCAGTGCTCCGTCGCGGCCTGCAGATCGGCCGGTCGATCGACGTGCAGGTGGTACGACACGTTGGCGTGACCGAGCTGGCACCGCACCTCCAGCGCACGGCCGAAGCCGTCGGCGACGCGCATCTTGGCGACCAGATCGGCCGGAATGGGCTGCCCGTGGGCGTCGGCGGTGAAAGAGGCGAGGACCTCGGCATCCCAGGCCCACTCCTCGAGGAGCTGGCTGGGTGCCTCGACGAAGTCCCACTCGGTCGCGACGCCGGAGAAGCGGACGAAACGCTGATCGCCGCCGAGGATGTCGTGCACGAGGTGGCCGAACTCGTGGAAGAAGGTGACGACCTCGTCGTGCGTCATCAGCCCGCGCGAGAAGTTGCACAGCAGCACGGCCTCGGGGAGCACCCGTCCGGTGACCCCCGGGGCGAGCGGGAAGCACGCGGCGTGGTTGTACTTGCCGTCGCGCGGATGCAGGTCGAGGTGGATGCGGCCGAGCCGCGCCCCGGCACGCACGACGTCGTAGGAGCGGACGTCGTGGTGCCAGGTCGGCACGTCGACCGGCACGTACTCGACGTCGAGCAGCCGCGACGTGGTCGCCAGGACGCCCGGCAGCACGCGGTCGAACGAGAAGTACGAGCGCACGAGCTGCGCATCGACGTCGTGCCGCTCGCGGCGCAGGGCGCTCAGCAGGTAGAAGAAGTCGGCGATGGTCACCTCGGTGGCGGCGGGGTCGTCGCGCTGGAGCCGCGCGAGGAGCACGGGATACTCCGCCGCGGCGGCCGCCGCCGAGGCCTCGTCGAGGCGCGCGAGGAACTCCGCGATGGCCGCGCTGCCGCCGTCCGGGCGACCTGCGCCGATCATCCGCGTCTCGGTCTCGAAGTCCGCCCAGTCGCCATACCCGAGCAGCTGCGCCCGCTCCGCCCGCACGGCGAGCAGCTCCGCGAGGACGGCGTCGTTCTCGGGCCAGGCGAGGTCGTTGTAGGCCTCGACGAGCGCGGTGCGCGTGGCCCGGTCCGTCGCGTATTCCCGTACGGGCATGAGGTCGGTGTACTCGGTGGTGAGCACGACGAGGCCGTCGTCGCCGACGGGGTGGTCGTCGATGAAGTCCTGCGGCAGGCCGGCGAGCCCCGCGGGCGGCACCCGGATCTCGCGCCGTCCGTCGCGCACGTTGCGCGAGAACTCCAGGCTGAGCTGCGTGTCGCGGTCGGTGAGCTCCCGCACGCGCTCCCGCTCCGCGTCGGGAAGGGCGACGCCGCCGCGCCGGAAGTCGCGTCGCAGGTGGTCGAGCAGCCGGCGCTGATCGGCGTCGAGACCGTCGTCCGGCAGGTCCGCGAACGCGGCGAAGAGGCGGTCGTCGAGCAGTCGCGCGGCCGACAGGGCCTCCAGCGCCTGCACCTGCTCCTCCGCGGCGGCGCGCACCGCGGCATCCGGATGCGCCTCGCTGAGCAGATACGCCTCGCTCGTGGCCTGCCGCAGGGCGAGGTCGGCGTCGTTCCACAGCTCCAGGCGTGTCGCGGCGTCGAGGTCGTCGTCCGCCGCGGCGAGGCGTGCGTCGAGGTCGGCGACGAGGGCGACGGCGGCGGCCGGGCGGGCGGACGCGAAGGCGCTCCAGCCCGGGGCGTCGGTCGGGAAGGCGAGGGGCTCGATCGCGGTCATGCTCCGAGCCTACGACGGCGCGCCGTTGGCGCACCGAGGGCTCGACGGCTACGACGGTCGGTTCAGCGGCGCCCGAACAGGGTGTCGGCCACGGTCGGACGGAAGTGCCGGGCGACGTAGGTGAGCGCCTCGTCCACACCGAAGGCGCGCGTCGAGTTGCCGACCCGCACCCAGAGCTCCTTCGCGGCGCCCTGGGTCACGAAGACGGGCTCGGCGGCGCGCGGACACCGCACGGCGCAGACCGTGCGCCCCTCGACCTCGGCGAAGCGGATGCGGGGCATGGCGGCGGCGTTCTTGCCGAGGCTCGCCGCCAGCATGTCGCGCAACCACAGCTCGAAGCGGTCGGCGTCGGGGGTGCGCAGCGTCGCGAAGTCGCGGTCGAGGCCGTGGACGCGGCCATCGTCGTCGACGCCGATCACGAGGGTGCCGCCGGCACTGTTCAGGAATGCGGCGACGGTCTTGGCCACGACCTGTTCCATGCGGGCGTCCTTCTTGTCATCACGGACGTTCCAGCGCGCCGTCTCCTTGAACTCGACCTGCTCGCTCTCGCCCTTCTCGAGCAGCGCGGCGACGTCGATGGCACCGTCGCGGCGCACGATCGCGGCGATGCCGGCGACGACGAAGGACAGTCCCAGGCTCGTTCCCGCGGCCAGCAGCAGCGACGTCGGCATCCACAGTCGCAGCCCGAAGAAGAACCAGCCCGCGAGGAACAGCCCGAGGCTCACCCCGAGCAGGGAGACGATCGTCATGACCGACAACGGCAGGGAGAGGCGGGCGCCGAAGATGCGGCGGAGCACCCACGCGATGACGAAGGAGAGCAGCAGCGCGAGCGGGAGGGCGCCGGCGAAGTCGACCAGCATCTCGCTGCGGGGCACGGTGATCACCTCTGAATCGGGGCGGGGGCGGGGTGAGGGTGAGACGGGCGGTGCGTCAGCGCAGAGCGCCGACGCTGGCCAGCGCCAGACGGATGAGGGTCGAGCGGCCGCCCTCCATCTCGGCGGCCAACGACTCCGACGACGCCTCTTCCGGGGTCATCCAGGTGACCTCCAGCGCGTCCTGACGCGGCTCGCAGGTGCCCGTCACGGGGATGACGAAGGCGAGGGAGACCGCATGCTGGCGATCGTCGTGGAAGGCGCTCACGCCCGGCAGCGGGAAGTACTCCGCCACCGTGAACGGCACGGGCTGCGGCGGAAGCTGCGGGAACGCCATGGGGCCGAGGTCGTTCTCGAGGTGGCGGAAGAGGGCGTCGCGCACCGTCTCGCCGTAGCGGACGCGCCCCGAGACGATTGAGCGGGTGATCTCCCCCAGCGGCGTCGCGCGCAGCAGCACGCCCACCTGCGTGACCGCACCGACGCCGTCGGTGCGCACCGGCACGGCCTCCACGTACAGGATCGGCAGTCGCCGACGCGCCTCGGCCAGCTCGATGTCGGTCAGCCACCCCGGGTTGGCGGCGCTGCCCGGCGTGGGCGAGCCGAACGAGCCGTCGCCCATCGGGTGGCCCGGACACCCGCCGCCGAAGCCGCGGAGCGGATCGCGGGGGGTCCCGTCGTCGTCGCGTTCGTTCGGATCGGGGTCGGGGGTTCGAACGGCCATGCCTCATGTATACCCGCACCTCCGGTCGCCCCGTGTCCGCGACGCCCGTCGGCGCCGGCGGTCGGGTGCCCCCGCGAGCACGGCCGCGGTGTCGGCGGGGACTGAGAGGATGTCGGTATGAGCGCGATCGCGATCGATGACGACGCCGTCCTGTGGTCGGCGCCCACCGCCGAGCGCGCGGGCCGACCGCTGCTGCTGCTCCTGCACGGGTACGGCTCCGACGAGCGCGACCTGTTCGGCCTGGTCCCGTTCCTGCCCGATGCGTATGTGTTCGCGGCCGTGCGCGCACCGCTGTCTCCGCCGTTTCCCGCGCCGGGCTGGTCCTGGTACCCCATCGAAGGTCTCGACGGCCGCTCGATCGGGGCGGTGACCGACGCCGCTGAGGCGCTGATCGCGTGGGTGGAGGCGGCGACGGATGCCGAGACCATCGGCATCCTCGGCTTCTCGCAGGGTGCGGCCGTCGCCCTGCAAGCCCTCCGGCTGCGGCCCGAGCGGTTCGCGTTCGCCGTCAATCTCGCGGGATACGTCGACCCGTCGCCGCTGCCCGCCGACGCACGGCTGGCCGAGCGGCGCCCCCCGGTCTTCTGGGGACGCGGCGCCCGCGACGAGGTGATCCCGCCCGCCGCCGTCGCCCACACCGTCCAGTGGCTCCCCGAGCACGTCGAGCTCAGCGGTCGGGTCTACGCGGGACTCACTCACAGCGTGTCGCAGGAGGAGCTCGACGACGTCCGCGTTTTCCTCCAGAAGCGCCTCGACGACGTCGCCGCCGGCCGCCCTGGCGAGGGCGCCGCGGGCTGAGGTAGGCTGTCCGGGTTCCTGTCCCGAGTGTGAGGAAGACCGTTGAAGGGTTTCGACGCCGCGCTGTGATCCCGCGCTGAGCCGTCGACCCTCCGTCCCTCCTCGGACACCGGGTTCTCCGACGCGTCGGCGCATCCTTCCGCGCCGGCCGTCGACCCTCCCGTCGTCCCGGGAACGGTGTCGTGCGCGCCTGCGCCCCGACATCGTTCACGACATCGACAGGAGGCTCCCATGCCCCACCCCTCACCCGCGGTCGTCCTCGACCGCCTCACCTTCGCCTGGCCCGACGGCACGATCGCCGTGGACGACGTCTCCGGCGCGTTCGGCACCGGCCGCACCGGGCTCATCGGGCGAAACGGCACCGGCAAGTCCACCCTGCTCGCGCTCATCGCGGGACGGCTCGTCCCGGCATCCGGCGCCGTCGTCCGCACCGGCGCCGTCGAGATGCTGGCCCAGCGGCTCGACCCCCGGACGCGCGTCGCGGACGTGCTCGGCGTGGCCGGCGCCCTCGACGCCGTCCGCGCGATCGGCGCCGGCGACGTCGATCAGCGTCACTTCGACACGGTCGGCGCCGATTGGGATGTCGAGGCGCGCGCCGTGGCCGCCCTCGCCGAGGCCGGCCTGCCGCCCGACGCGCTGGATCGTCGCGTGGGAGAGCTCTCCGGCGGCGAGGCGATGCTCGCGGCGATCGTCGGCATCCGACTGCGCGGCGCCCCGATCGCTCTGCTCGACGAGCCCACCAACAACCTCGACCGCGACGCCCGCGCCCGCGTCCACGAGCTGGTGCGGGGCTGGCGCGGGACACTCATCGTGGTCAGCCACGACACCGCGCTGCTGGATCTCATGGACGACACGGCGGAGCTCTACGACAACGAGCTGACGACGTTCGGTGGACCCTACTCGCACTGGCGCGCTGCGCACGAGGCGGAGCAGGCGGCGGCGCGGGAGGCCGAGGCGGCGGCGCGTCAGCACGTGCGGCGCGAGAAGCGCGACCGCATCCATCAGGAACAGGTGCTCGCGACGCGGGCCGCGGTCGGCAGGAAGGCGTCGATGGACAAACGCGCGCCGAAGATCGTCATGGGTGGGAAGAAGCGTGCCGCCCAGGTCTCGGCCGGCCGCCTCCGCGTGGAGGCGCGGGGGAAGGAGGAGGACGCCCGCGCCGCGCTCGACGTCGCGGAGCGTCGCGTCCGCGACGACGAGTCCGTGCACATCGACCTGCCCGACCCGCGGGTGGCCGCCGGCCGCCGCATCGCGACGATCCGCGATGCGGAGCGGTCGTGGACGGTGCAGGGGCCGGAGCGGGTGGCCCTGGTCGGTCCGAACGGCGCCGGCAAGACGACGCTGCTGGAGCGCCTCGTCGGCGACGGTCGTGGCACCCCGACCGATGTGGATGCCGTGGCCCACACCGACCGGATCGGCTACCTCTCGCAGCGCGTCGACGGCCTGGACGACGAGGCGTCGCCGCTGGTGAACCTGCGGCGCGCGGCGCCCGGGGTCGGCGACGTCGAGCTGCGCAACCGCCTCGCACGGTTCCTCCTGCGCGGCGACACGGTGCTGCGGCCCGTGTCGGCGCTGTCGGGCGGCGAACGGTTCCGGCTGGCGCTGGCCTGCCTGGTGATGGCCGACCCGCCGCCCCAGCTGCTGGTGCTCGACGAACCGACGAACAACCTCGACCTCGACACCGTCGATCAGCTCGTCGCGGCGCTGTCCGCGTTCCGCGGCGCCGTGCTGGTCGTCAGCCACGACGACGGCTTCCTGCGCCGCATCGAGCCCGACCTCGTCCTCGAACTGCGCGACGGCCGGCTCGCCGAGTCTGTGGTGGGCTGAGCGGGTGAGCTGGGGCCGCCCGGGTGGCACGGCTGGTCGAGCCGGCCGGTCGAGCCGGCACGGACGGCCGTATTCAGTCTCCCCGGGTGCCGCAGCGGCGCTGGACCGCCTGATTCCGGGCCCGCCACCGCCCGATGACGCCGCGGAGACTGAATACGGAACACGCGCCGCACCCCGCGTGTCGGCGGTCCGCGGGATGATGGATCGATGGCCGATGTGCTGGAGCGGTTCGGTCCTGCGACCCAGGACTGGTTCCGTGGCGCCTTCGCCCAGCCGACGACCGCGCAGACCGGGGCATGGGAGGCGATCTCGGCCGGCAAGCACGCCCTCGTGGTCGCCCCCACCGGCTCGGGCAAGACCCTGTCGGCGTTCCTGTGGGCCATCGACCGGGTGTTCCGGGAGAAGGCCGCCGCCCCGGCCGACGGTACGGCCCCCGCGGGCGTCGCGCCCGCCGGGGCGGCCAGGAAGCGGCCGCCGAAGAAGGATGCCGCGGGCACGCGCATCCTCTACATCTCGCCGCTGAAGGCCCTCGGCGTCGATGTGGAGCGCAATCTCCGCTCGCCGCTGGTGGGCATCGGCCAGGCCGCGCGCCGCCTCGGCATCCCGTTGCCGGAGGTGACCGTCGGCGTGCGCTCGGGCGACACACCCGCCGCCGACCGCCGCAAGCTCGTCACCGATCCGCCCGACATCCTCATCACGACACCCGAGTCGCTCTATCTGATGCTCACCTCCCAGGCGGCCGAGACCCTGCGCGACGTGCACACCGTGATCGTCGACGAGGTGCACGCCGTCGCGGCCACCAAGCGGGGCGCCCACCTGGCGGTGAGCCTCGAACGGCTCGACGCCCTGCGCCGCGGCGACGATCCGGATCGCCCTGCCGCGCAGCGGGTGGGACTGTCGGCGACGGTGCGCCCGATCGACGAGGTGGCGCGCTTCCTGGGCGGCTCCGCCCCGGTCGAGATCGTCGCTCCGCGTGCCACGAAGGCGTTCGATCTGCGCGTCGTCGTGCCGATGTCGGACATGCTCAACCCCCCGCCCCCGCCGCAGCACCGCCCGGATGACGACGCCGAGGGTGAGACGGCGGCGGATGCCGAGGGTGACGGCGACTGGTTCGCGCCGTCGCCGCCCACGGAGATCACCGGATCGGTGTGGCCCCATGTGGAGGAGGCGATCGTCGACCGGGTGCTCGCGCACCGCTCGACGATCGTGTTCGCGAACTCGCGGCGGCTCGCGGAACGACTGACCGGGCGCCTCAACGAGATCTACGCGGAACGCCTCGGCCTCGAGCTGCCCGATGCGACGGTTCCCGCTCAGACGATGGCGCAGGCGGGCGCGAGCGCCGGCGCCCCTCCGGAGCTCGCGAAGGCCCACCACGGCTCGGTGTCGAAGGAGCAGCGCGCGCAGGTCGAAGACGAGCTGAAGCGCGGCATCCTGCGCTGCGTTGTCGCGACGAGCTCGCTCGAGCTCGGCATCGACATGGGCGAGGTCGACCTCGTCATCCAGGTGGAGGCACCGCCGTCGGCGGCGTCCGGACTGCAGCGCGTCGGCCGCGCCGGACACCAGGTGGGCGAGGTGAGCCGCGCCGCGCTGTTCCCGAAGCACCGCGGCGACGTCCTGCACACCGCGGTGGTCACCGAGCGGATGCTGGCGGGGCAGATCGAGGCCATCGCCGTGCCGCAGAACCCGCTCGACATCCTCGCCCAGCAGACGATCGCGGCCTGCGCCGTCGGCCCGGTCGACGTCGAGGGCTGGTTCGAGACCGTGCGCCGTTCGGCGCCGTTTCGGACCCTCCCGCGCTCGGCATACGAGGCCACACTCGACCTGCTCGCGGGCAAGTACCCCTCCGACGAGTTCGCGGAGCTGCGCCCCCGCGTCGTCTGGGACCGCGATCACGGCACCCTGACGGCGCGCCCCGGTGCGCAACGCGTCGCCGTGACGAGCGGCGGCACCATCCCCGACCGGGGCCTGTTCGGGGTGTTCGTCGCCGGCGAGACCCGCAACGCACGCGTCGGCGAGCTCGACGAGGAGATGGTCTACGAGTCGCGGGTGGGCGACGTGTTCACCCTCGGCACCACGAGCTGGCGGATCGTCGAGATCACGCATGATCGCGTCAACGTGCTGCCCGCGTTCGGCCAGCCGGGCAAGCTGCCGTTCTGGCACGGCGACGGCCTCGGACGGCCCGCCGAGCTGGGCGAGGCGCTGGGGCGTTTCTCCCGCGAGGTCGCCGCCGCGGGCTCCGAGAAGGCCACCGCGCGTCTTCGCGACTCGGGGCTCGACGACAACGCCATCGGCAACCTGTTGGCCTATCTCGACGAGCAGAAGGAGGCGACGGGCAGCCTCCCCACCGACCGCACCCTGACGGTCGAGCGTTCCCGCGACGAGGTCGGCGACTGGCGCATCATCCTGCATTCCCCGTACGGCATGCACGTCCACGCGCCCTGGGCTCTCGCCGTCAACGCACGCATCCGGGAGCGGCTCGGCGTGGAGGGGTCGGCGGTCGCGAGCGACGACGGCATCATCGCGCGCGTGCCCGATGCCGAGAGCGAGCCGCCGGGAGCCGACCTGTTCGTCTTCGAACCCGACGAGCTGGAACGGCTCGTGACCGACGAGGTGGGCGGCTCGGCGCTGTTCGCCTCGCGCTTCCGCGAGTGCGCCGCCCGCGCCCTGCTGCTGCCCCGCCTCAACCCCCACAAGCGCTCGCCACTGTGGCAGCAGCGGCAGAAGTCCGCGCAGCTGCTGGAGGTCGCCAAGAACCACCCCACCTTCCCGATCATCCTGGAGACGCTGCGCGAGGTGCTCCAGGACGTCTATGACCTGCCCGCCCTGCTGCGCATCGCGCGGTCGATCGGCGACCGGCGCATCCGCCTCGTGGAGACCACGACCAGCCAGCCGTCGCCGTTCGCACGCGATCTGCTCTTCGGATATGTCGGCGCGTTCATGTACGAGGGAGACTCGCCGCTGGCCGAGCGCCGGGCCGCCGCGCTCTCGGTGGATCCCGCACTGCTCGGCGAACTGCTCGGCAAGGTCGAGATGCGGGAGCTCCTCGACCCCGCCGTGATCGCGCAGTTCGAGCGCGAGGCGCAGCGGCTCGATCCGTCGCGCCGCGTGCGCGGCGTGGAAGGGGTGGCCGACCTGCTGCGCCTGCTCGGGCCCCTGGATGCCGCGGAGGTCGCGGCCCGCCTCGAGGCCCCCGACGTCGCGCCGGCCGCCGCCGGGGACGAGACGGATCCGGCCGCGGACGCTGCTGCGACGGACGCGGCTGCGGCACAGACCGTGGCGGCGTCCCTGCTCGGGGAGCTGATCGACGCGCGTCGCGCGATCCGCGTCACGGTCGGCGGCGTCGAGCGCGTCGCCGCCATCGAGGATGCGGGCCGGCTCCGCGACGCTCTCGGAGCGGCGCTTCCGGTCGGCATCCCCCTCGCCTTCCTCGAGCCGGTCGCCGACCCGCTCGCCGACCTCGTCGCCCGCCACGCCCGCACCCATGGCCCGTTCCGGACGGCGGACGTCGCCGCGCGCCTCGGCGTCGGCACGGCGGTCGCACGGCAGACCCTGCAACGCCTGGAGTCGCAGGGGCGCGTGTCGGCGGGCTTCTTCCTGCCCGACGCCGCCGCCACCACCGACGGACGCGCCCCCGCGGACGACCTGGAGTGGTGCGACAGCGAGGTGCTGAGGCGCCTGCGGCTGCGGTCCTTGGCGGCGATCCGCGGCACGGTCGAGCCCGTCGCCCCGGAGTCGTACGCACGGTTCCTGCCCGCCTGGCAGCACGTGGCCGGGTCGGCCGGCGGCCGTCCGATGGAGGGCGTCGACGGAGTGCTCGCCGCGATCGAGCAGCTCGCGGGCGTCCCCCTCCCGGCGAGCGCGTGGGAGTCGCTCGTGCTGCCCGCGCGGGTCAGCGACTACACGCCCGCGATGCTCGACGAGCTCACCTCGACGGGCGAGGTCGTCTGGTCGGGGCACGGCTCGCTGCCGGGGCGCGACGGGTGGATCGCGTTGCACCCGATCGACGCCGTGCCGCTCACCCTCGCCCTGCCCGACGACCCCGAGCCGCCCACGGAACTGGAGCAGCGGATCCTCGACGCGCTCGGCGCGGGCGGCGCCTTCTTCGCCGGCCAGCTCGCCGGCATGACGTCCGCCCTCAGCGAGCAGGCGGTCGTCGAGGCGCTGTGGAACCTCACCTGGACCGGACGGGTGACGAACGACACCTTCGCGCCGGTGCGCGGCCTGCTCGCCGGCGGATCGCAGGCGCATCGCACGACGCGGCGCACGCCGCGGGCGCGGATGTTCCGGGGCACCTCGATCGCAGCGACCGTCACGGCACCGCGGGCGGCACCCCCGCGCCCTCCCCTCGTGGGCGGCCGGTGGTCGCTGCTGCCGCAGCCGTCCGCCGACGCCGCGCTTCGCGCCGCGGCATCCGCGAGCCTGCTGCTGGAGCGCTACGGCGTGGTCACGCGCGGGGCGGTGCAGGCGGAGGGGGTGCCCGGCGGCTTCGCGCAGACCTACCGTGTGCTGGCGGGTTTCGAGGATGCGGGCCACTGCCGTCGCGGATACTTCATCGAGAAGCTCGGGGCGGCTCAGTTCGCGGCATCCGCCACCGTCGACCGCCTGCGCGAGTACGCCGCGCTGCCCGATCCCGCGCCGCTGCGGGCGGTGACGCTCGCCGCGACCGATCCCGCCAACCCCTACGGCGCCGCGCTCGCTTGGCCGGCGCTGGAGGCGGTCGCGCACCGGCCGGGACGCAAGGCGGGAGGACTCGTGACGCTCGTCGACGGCGCCCTCGTGCTCTACCTCGAACGCGGCGGACGTTCAGCGCTCGTGTTCAGCGATGACGACGACGTGCTCGCCGCCGCCGCCGCCAGTCTCGTCGACACGGCGCGACGCCGGCACCTCGACACCCTGACCGTCGAGCAGGTGTCGGGCGCGTTCGTCTACGGCACGCCCGCCGGACGGGCGCTGCAGACCGCGGGCTTCGTCGAGTCCAGCCGTGGCCTGACCCTGCGGCGGCAGCGGTGACCCGCGGGGGCGGCGTGGTTCGCGGCCGCGCGATCCACGGAGCGGCGCATGCCTGAGGGCGACACCGTGTTCCGCACCGCCCGACGGCTGCACGAGGCGCTCGCGGGCGCCGAGGTGACCCGCTTCGACCTGCGCGTGCCGCGGTACGCCACGGCCGACTTGACGGGTGAGCTCGTGCACGAGGTCGTGCCGCGGGGCAAGCACCTGCTGATGCGCATCGGCGGCTTCACCCTGCACTCGCACCTCAAGATGGAGGGCCGCTGGCTCGTGTTCCGCCGCGGCGAGCGGTGGCGCTCCCCCGCCTTCCAGGCGCGCGCCATCGTCGGCACCGCGCAGGTGGATGCCGTGGGCTTCGAGATCGCGATGGTCGACCTCGTCCCCACCAGCGAGGAGGACGCCCTCGTCGGCCACCTCGGTCCCGACCTGCTCGGCCCCGACTGGGACCCGGCCGAAGCGGCGCGCCGCCTCTCCGCCGATGGGAGGCCCGTGCACGTGGCGGTCCTCGATCAGCGAAATCTCGCCGGGCTCGGCAACGAGTACGCCAACGAGCTGCTGTTCGTCCGCGGCATCCTGCCGACGACGCCGGCCGCCGACGTGGATGCCGCGGGTCTGGTGGACACCGCCGCGCGGATGATCACCGCCAACCGGGACCGACCATCGCGGACCTTCACCGGTGACACCCGACCGGGTCGGCAGAACTGGGTCTATCGGCGCGAGCGCAAGCCCTGCCGGCGGTGCGGCACGCCCATCCGCCGCACCGAGCTGGGCGCGACCGAGACGAGCGAGCGCATCGTCTTCTGGTGCCCCGTCTGCCAGACGTGACCGCGGCGTCCACCGAGGACGCCGCAGAATCGGAGCGTCGCACCGCATTCGGATGCCGCGGCATCCCCCGACCGCATCCGTGATCACTCTCTGCATGTACTGCAGCCGCGCGGGAGCACGCCCGGCGCCACCACCAGAATCGGACCACGGTCACAGAATCGGATGCCACGGCCCCCACCCTCCGCATCCGCGACCACTCTCCGCATCTACTTCAGCCACGCGCGAGCACGCCCCACGCCACCACCAGAATCGGACCACGATCACAGAATCGGATGCCACGGCCCCCACCCTCCGCATCCGCGACCACCCTCCGCATCCGCTGCAGCCACGCGCGAGCACACCCCGCGCCACCACCAGAATCGGACCACGATCACAGAATCGGATGCCGCGGCCCCCACCCTCCGCATCCGTGATCACTCTCCGCATCTGCTGCAGCGCGGCGACGGCGACACGCCGGCGCGCGGGTCAGCGACCGAGGTAGCGGCCGGGACGGTGGTTCAGGGCCAGCACCAGGTTGAGGAGCACCGCGCCGGCGGCGCTCATCAGCACGTTCTGCCACGGGACGACCAGCAGCGCGAGCGCGACGATCAGCACGTCGAAGATCATCATCGTCCAGCCCGCCCGGAAGCCCGTGCGGTCCTGGATCTCCAGCCCGATGATGTTGATGCCGCCGACGCTCGCGCGATGGCGGAAGAGGATGAGCACCCCCACGCCCGCCAGCAGGTTGCCGGCGAGGGTGCCGTAGAGCGGCTGCAACCCCTCGATGGGGAAGAGGGCGTCGTGCAGCGGCGCGAACGCCGACACGAGCGCGATGGAGATCACCGTGCGGATCGTGAAGTCCCAGCCCCGACGCCAGACCGCCAGCAGGGCGAAGGGCAGGTTGACCGCGGCGAAGAGCACCCAGAACGGCCAGCCGGTCGCGTAACCGAGGAGCAGCGAGAGGCCGGCCGTGCCGCCGGTCACCGCCTGTGCGGCGTGCAGCAGGTGCAGTCCCGACGAGACGAGGAAGGTCCCGGTGAGCAGGCCGAGGATGTCTTCGCCGACCGAGTGATCCTGCGCCTTGGTGTCGAAGACGAGCGTCGGACCCGTGGTCGGGTCGTCATCTGCGGGAGCGGTCACGGCATCCATCTTCGCAACATCCGCGGGGCGCGACGTTCATAGCCGCCGCGTAGCCGCCGCCAAGGGGGCGCCTACCGCGACCGCCGAGGGTGGTCCTCATGAAAAAGCGTGTCAAGCACTCCCTCATCGCCGGTGGGGTCGCGGTCCTGCTCGCCGCGGGGGGCGGGACGGCCTGGGCACTCGACCGGTTCGTCGTCCCCCACGTCGTCGTCTCGGACGTCGCCGCCTACGAGGCGGCGCAGAACGGGACGGCCTCGGCATCCCCCACGGCATCGGCGTCCGCCGACGCGACGAGCACGGCCTCGACGCCCGTCGTCACCGCCACCACCTACACCTCCGACGACGCGGCGATCTCGATCAGCACGCACACCCAGGGCACCGGGGACGCCACGGTCACGTACTACGTCGCCGACATCACGCTGAGCGACGCGACCGCGCTGCGCAGCGCCTTCGCGAACAACCAGTTCGGCGAGAACATCACGGCCCTCGTGAGCGAGACGGCGACCGCCAACGGGGCGGTGTTCGCCGTCAACGGCGACTACTACGGCTTCCGCGACTCGGGGATCGTCATCCGCAACGGCGTCGTCTTCCGCGACGACGGCGCACGCGAGGGCCTCGTCTTCTACAAGGACGGCACGGCGGCGGTGTACGACGAGACGCAGACCTCGGCCGCGGAGCTGCTCGCCGACGGGGCGTGGAACACGTTGAGCTTCGGTCCCGCGCTGGTGGAGGACGGCGCGGTCGTCTCCGGCATCGACGACGTCGAGATCGACACCAACATCGGCAACCATTCGATCCAGGGGGAGCAGCCCCGCACGGCGATCGGCGTCATCGACGAGAACCACATCGTGATCGTGGTGGTCGACGGGCGCAGTCCGGGCTACAGCGCGGGCGTCACGATGAGCGGACTCGCCGACATCATGGTCTCGCTGGGCGCCACCACGGCGTACAACCTCGACGGAGGCGGGTCGAGCGAGATGTGGTTCAACGGCACGGTCGTCAACAAGCCCTCCAACGGGGGCGAGCGCGCGACGAGCGACATCCTCTACATCGCGGCGGGGTGATCGCGATGCACATCGTCCTCATCCCCGCGTACGAGCCCAACGGCCGTCTCGTCGACGTGATCGCCGCCCTCACCGCCGCGGCGCCCGAGACGCCCGTCCTGGTCGTCGACGACGGCTCGGGTGAGCGGTTCGCCCCGGTGTTCGCGGCCGCCGCGGCGGCGGGCGCCGTCGTGCTCCGGCACGGACGCAACCGCGGAAAGGGCGCGGCGCTGCGCACCGGGTTCGCTCACGCCGCGCGGGCATGGCCGGGCGCGGCGGTGGTGACGGCGGATGCCGACGGCCAGCACACCCCGGCGGACATCCGCCGCGTCGCCGACGCGGTCGATCCCGACGGCGTGCGGCGTCCGCGGGAACTCGTCGGCCAGTCCGCCGGCTCCACCTCCGGCCCGCGGGCCGGCGCCCCCGCAGCGACGCCGACGGCGACGGCACCGACGGCGGACGACGCGGCCCGCGCACGCACGATCGTGCTCGGGGCCCGCGCCTTCTCCGGGGAGGTGCCGCTGCGCAGCCGCGTCGGCAACGGCACCACCCGCTGGGCCTTCCGTCTGGCGACCGGGCAGCGGCTGCGCGACACCCAGACGGGGCTGCGGGGGTATCCGGCCGCGACGCTGCCGTGGCTGCAACAGGTTCCCGGCGACCGGTTCGAGTACGAGCTGGCGATGCTGCTGCGCGCCCGCGGCGCCGGGATCGCGCTCGCGGAGGTGCCGATCGAGACCGTCTACCTCGACGGCAACCGCTCCAGCCACTTCCGGCCGGTGGCGGACTCGGTGCGCGTGTACGGCCCGCTGCTGAGGTTCACGGCCTCGGCGCTGCTCGCCTTCGCCATCGACACCGCCGCGCTGCTCGTGCTGGACACGTTGACCGGGTGGCTGCTCTTCTCGGTGGTCTTCGCACGTCTGTTGAGCGCCAGCGTGAACTTCGCCGTCAACCGCTCGTTCGTGTTCGGTCGCGCCCGGTCGCTTCCCACGCGCACGACGGCGCTGCGCTACTTCTCGCTCGCGGGGCTGCTGCTGGCGGCGAACTACGGCATCCTCAGCGCCCTGACGGACGCCGGCATCCCCGTCCTGCTCGCGAAGATCGCGACCGAGACGACCCTCTTCGTGGTCAGCTACGGCGTGCAGCGGACGGTCGTGTTCGCCCCGACGCCCGGCCGGGAATGATTCCCGCCCCGACGCCGTTGCGATCACCAGGAGGGATTCGTGGGTAAGAACTACATCGACATCGAAGACGATCGCGGGCAGACGCTCCGCTATCGAAAGCACGTCAACGGCCGCGGCCTGGTCGCGAACGGCGCCAAGGTGCACGCCTCCGCGCTCGTCGAAGCGGGCGCGTATGTCGAACCGGGCGCGCAGATCGCCGCGGGCGCCCACATCGGCCGCGGCGTCTGGATCGAGCCCGACGCGGTCATCGGCCCCGACGCGGAGATCGCCCCGCACGCGCACATCGGATCCGGCGCGGCCATCGGCCCGCGCGCGAAGATCGGTGTCCGCACCGTCGTCGGCGCGCACGCGCGCGTCGCGGGCGGATCGCTCATCGGCGACGACGAGCAGATCGCCGACGGCGAGCGCGTCGCGACCGACCGCCGCGGATTGCGCCTGGCCGCCTGACACCCGCCCGTCCCGTGTCGTCCGCCGGCCCACCCGGCTACGCTGGCCTGCATGGCAGGCAGTGGTGCGGGACGCGCGAACCGGCGCGGGGGCAGACCCGCCCGCCCGGGTTCGGGGCGCACGTCCGGAGCTCCCGCGGGCGCGGCCAAGAAGCCGCCGCAGAAGAGGCCCGCACCGCCCCCGCCGCCCGTCGAGCCGCACGGCACGTTCCGACTCGGCGCGATCGAGGGCGCGACGCCGGGCACCTGGATCGACCGCTGGCGTGAGCGGATGCCGCGTGTCGCGGTCGACCTGGTACCCCTGGGCATCGCCGATCAGCGTGAGGCGGTCGCCTCGGCATCCGTCGACGCCGCCCTCGTCCGCCTCCCGCTGGATCGCGCAGGGCTGCACGTCATCGAGCTGTACGACGAGGTGCCGGTGGTGGTGTGCGCCGCCGACTCGCATCTGACGGCGGCCGACGAGCTCACGCTCGACGACCTCGACGGCGAGGTCGTCATCGCGCCGCAGCATCCGCCCGTCGAGATCGCGGTGCCCGGAGCGCTCGTTCCCCGGTTCGCGGCGCCCGAGAGCGTCGGCGAGGCGATCGCGATCGCCGCGTCGGGGGTCGGCGTCGTGATCGTGCCGATGTCGCTCGCGCGGCTGCACCACCGCAAGGACGCCACGTTCCGCCCCCTCGTCGGCGGACCGGTGTCGATCGTGGCCCTCGCGTGGCCCGTGTCGGCCGACGGCGACAACGGAGCGCTCGTCGACGCGTTCATCGGGATCGTGCGCGGACGCACCGCCAACTCGTCGCGCTGACGTCACACGCGGCCGCGTCGCGGCGTCGCCGCCTAGACTCTCCGCATGGCTCCGCTCGTCTACGTGTGTGCGCGCCCCCAGCAGGGCGCGGCGGCCGCCGAGTACGAATCGTTCCGTCTCGCCATGCACCTCGACGAAGGCGATCTGCAACGGTGGGACCTCGTCCGCGACCCGTGGCCGGCCGATGCCGCCGTCCGGTGGCGCGGCGCCGTCGTCGGGGGAAGCCCGTTCAACGTGACCGACCCCGAATCGGCGAAGACCGCGGCGCAGCGACGTCTCGAAGCCGACCTGGCGCGCCTGGCGGAGGCGGCGGCGGCCGGGGAGACCGCGGCCCTCTTCACGTGTTACGGCATCGGCGTCGCGACCCGCACACTCGGCGGGGAGGTCACGCGCGCCTACCCCGAAGACACCGGACCGACGGTCGTGAACCTGACGGACGAGGCCCGCCGCGACAGCCTGTTCGGCGCCCTCGCGCCCACCTTCTCGGCGCTCACCGCGCACAAGGAGGGAACGGGGCGGATGCCGGAGGGTGCGGTGCTGCTCGCGACCAACGAGGCCTGCCCCGTGCAGGCCTATCGCCTGGGCGACACGCTCTACGCGACCCAGTTCCACCCCGAGCCCACCGGTCGCGCCTTCACGGAGCGCATGGCGGTCTACCGCGACGACGGCTATTTCGCGGCCCACGACTACGACCGCATCGCCGGGCTGGTGCTCGCCGCCACGCTCACCGAGCCGATGCGCATCCTCCGCGCCTTCTCGCAGACGTTCTGACGCGCGACCCTCGTCGCCGGAGCGCCCGTCAGTCCCCGATGGTCGCGGCGACCGCGCGTCGGCGACCTGCCGCCGCGATCGCCGAGACCAGCACGACGCCGGCCACGACGAAGGCCGCGGTCGCGACCGCGGGGGCGTGCGGCTCGCCGCTCGTGCGCGCGATCCCGATCCACACGAGGCCCCACGACATCGCGAGCGCCGGGGCGATGCGTCCGCCCGATCCGAACGCGACCGCGACACCGACGAGGGCGACGACCACCAGGACGATCACGCCCCACAGCTGCTGACTGTCGGCATCCATCGCGGGCACGACGTCCGCGGCCAGCCAGGCCGTGATGTTGGCGACCGTCGCGAGGCTCACCCAGCCGAGGTGGATGCCGACGGTGCCGTCCATGAGCAGTCGATCGGCCCACGTCTCCGGAGGCGTCCGCACGAGAGCCCGCAGCGTCGCCCCCAGGGCGACGAGGAGCACGATGATCGCGATCACCGTGGCCGGCAGCGTGAGGAACTGCGCCGCGAGGAGCCAGCCGCCGTTGAGGACGGCGGTGAGCGCGATCCACCACCCCGCGCGCCGCTGGCGCTCCCGCCCGCGCTGTGCGGGCAGGGCCTGCCAGACGGCGTAGGCGACCATGAGGACGTAGACGACGGACCAGATCGAGAACGCCGGCGTCGCCGGCGCGAGCACGGTCGCATCGGCATCCAGTGCGCCGCCCTGCAGGTCGCGGACGTTCGTGCCGCCGAACAGTCCGGTCCCCACCATCGCGGCGATGATCATGAAGACCACCGCGGAGATGACGACGATCTGACGCGCGAGGTCGGCGCCCGTGGGGCTCTGCGTGCCGCGAGAAGTGTCCATGCCATTCACGGTATGGAGGGATGCCGCCGTGCGCCAGGCCCTTGACAGGCACCGCGACGGCGCCCGGCGCACCGGCGATCAGCGAGACACCGGCGGTCAGCGAGACACAGGCGGTCAGCGAGACACGGGGCCGACGACCGCGGCGGTGTCCGCCGGGAGCGCGAGGGCGCCGGCGTCCGCAGCGCCCGCGGGGGCGCCGGACGTGGCGAGCCACACCTCGCGCCCGTCGAGGTCGATGCTCCACGGCTCGGGCGAGAGGTTGACGTAGACGGCCGCGGCGTCGCGGCGGAGCACCCACCGTCCGGGGCCGGCGCTCTCGGCCCCGTGCCCGCGGCGATCCGGATCGGTCAGCTCGGGGCGGGCTCGCCGCAGCCGCGACAGCGCCCGGTACAGCTCCAGCAGTCGCGCGTGCACGCCGGCGCCGGGCTCCGCCCAGTCCAGCTTCGACCGCTCGAACGTCGCGGGATCGTTCGGGTCGGGCACGAGCGCCTCGTCCCAGCCCATCCGCGCGAACTCCGCCGTGCGGCCCGCGCGGGTCGCGGCGGCGAGCTCGGGCTCGGGATGCGAGGTGAAGAACTGCCAGGGCGTCGAGGCCCCCCACTCCTCCCCCATGAACAGCATCGGCGTGCCGGGGGCGGTCATCGTCAGCACCGCCGCCACCTCGAGGCGCTCCGCCGACAGCGACTGGCTGAGCCGGTCGCCGGCGGCGCGGTTGCCGATCTGGTCGTGATCCTGCGCGAAGGTCACCAGGCGCCATGACGGCACCGCGGCGGGGATCGGCGCCCCCCAGTCGCGATCCCGGAACGAGGAGAACGTGCCGTCGTGGTAGAAGCCGCCGGTCCACGTCTTCGGCAGCGCCTGCGGGTCGGCGAAGTCGGCGTAGTACCCCTCCGTCTCCCCGGTGAGGGCGACGTGCACCGCGTGATGCCAGTCATCGACCCACTGCGCGGTGAGCCCGTAGCCGCCGGCCTCGCGCGGAAGGATCATCACCGGGTCGTTGAGGTCGCTCTCCGCGATGAGCGTCAGCGGCGGGCCGAGGTGGGCCGACAGCGCGTCGACCCGCTCGGCGATCTCCCGCAGGATGTGCACGGGGCTTGCGGCCGACTCGTGCAGGGCGTGCACGGCGTCCAGGCGCAGACCGTCGACGTGCATGTCCCCGAGCCACATCAGCGCGTTGTCGATGATGTGGTCGCGCACCGCGCGCTGGTCGAGGTCGACGCTCGATCCCCACGTCGTGCTCTGCCCGTCACGCAGGTACGGCCCGAACTCGGGCAGGTAGTTTCCCGAGGGGCCGAGGTGGTTGTAGACGACGTCCTGCACGACCGCGAGGCCCGCCGCGTGCGCCGCGTCGACGAAGCGGCGGTACGCCTCCGGCCCGCCGTAGTCCTCCTGCACCGTGTACCAGAGCACGCCGTCGTAGCCCCAGTTGTGCGTGCCGTTGAAGCCGTTCACCGGCAGCAGCTCGACGTGCGTGACGCCCAGGTCGACGAGGTGCGGCAGGCGCCCGATCGCGGCATCCAGCGTGCCCTCGTGTGTAAAGGTGCCGACGTGCAGCTCGTAGACGAGTCCCCCGGCGAGCTGACGGCCGGTCCAGGCCGCATCGGTCCAGGCGAAGGATGCCGGGTCGTCCCAGGCCGAGAGCTCGTGCACGCCCCGCGGCTGACGCCGCGAGCGCGGGTCGGGGCGCACGGCGCCGTCGTCGAGCACGAAACCGTACTCGTCGCCGGACGCCAGCGTCAGCGGAGCCGTCCACCAGCCGGCCTCCCCCGCGGTCAGCTCGACGTCGTCGAGCCCCGGTCGCCGCAGTCGCACCCGCGCCGCGCGCGGCGCCCACACCTCGATCGTCATGCGACCATCCTGCCGGTCGCGACGAGATCGCCGTGACCCCTTGACCTCGCCCCACGAGCGGTCCTCTGCGAGGATGCTCCCCGTGCACCCTCGTCTCCTCTCCCGCCGCGCCCGCATCGTGAGTGTCCTCGCCGCCGCGACGGCCCTGCTGGCCGGATGCACGGCGCCGGACCCCGGCGCCGCGGCGAGCGGGGCAGCGTCTGCCGGCCACGTCGTCGTCGACTACGCGGCGACGACGACACCGGAGAACGAGACCGAACGACGCCTCTTGCAGGATGCCGGGCTCCTCGAAGCCTTCGCCGCGTGGATGGAGGAGACGGTGCGCCTGCCGAAGGACATCACCCTCGTCGCGAAGGAGTGCCAGGACGCCAACGCGTTCTACACGGCGCAGGACTCGACGATCACCGTGTGCTACGAACTGCCCGCGAGCGAGCGCGTCTCACTGCGCGCCGACGGCACCGCCGACGCGGACATCGACACGCAGCTGCTGGAGAGCGCTCGCGAGGTCCTCTTCCACGAGGGCGGCCACGCCCTGCTGGCCGAGCTGGACCTCGCATTCACGGGCCGGGAGGAGGACGTGGCCGACCAGTTCTCCGTCTACGCGCTCACCGGCACCGAGGCCGACACCGACTCGCTGATCACGGTGGCGAAGCTCTACTACCTGCGGGCGCAGGCGGTCACGACCATCGACGAGCTCCCGTTCTCCGACACGCACGGACTCGACGCGCAGAGGTCGGCGAACTTCCTCTGCTACGTCTACGGGGCCGCCCCGGACCGCTACGACTACCTCGTCACCGACGGCGTCCTCGACGGCGACCGCGCCGCCGGGTGTCCGGAGGAGTACGCCCAGCTGACCGCGGGCTGGAGCGCCCTGCTCGCGCCGTTCCGGACCACCTCCGCGACCTCCTGACTCCGACACCGGGCCCCGCACCACGGGGCCCGGTGTCGTCGCTTCGCGTGTCCGTGTCCGCGCAGCGCGCTCAGTCCGCCCAGCGGGAGGGGCCGCCGGATGCCGCGAACTCCGCCGCCGCCGCGGCGCGCAGCTCGGGGTCGGCCGCGTAGGCGACGGCCGTCGCGGCGAGGGCGGCCGCGGCATCCACGAGCGCGTCGGTCGCGGCCGGCAGCACCGTGAGGTCGGCGAAGGCCGCGTTGTGCGGGAAGACGTCGTCGGGTCCGCCGAGGCCGAGCGACGGGTGGATCGACGGCACGAGCCGGCTGACGTTTCCCATGTCGGTCGACGGTCCGCCCTGCGGCGGCTCGGCCGGCGGCGGGACCTCGTGCCCGCGTGCGGCGAACTCATCCACCCAGCGCGAGGTGAGGGCGGTGTTCGTCTGCAGCGGCAGGTACGGCGGGACCGGGTCGACGTCGATCTCGGCGCGCGTTCCCGTGGCGAGCGCAGCACCCTCCAGCACCGCGACGACGCGGTCGGTCAGCTCGCGGAGCGCGGCGACGTCGGCCGACCGCACGTAGAACAGCGCCGAGGCGCGTTCGGGCACGATGTTGGGCGCGGCGCCGCCGTCGGTGATGATGCCGTGGAGGCGGTCGGTCGGCAGGATGTGCTGGCGCAGTTGCGCGATGCTCTGGTACGCCGTCACGACGCCGTCGAGCGCATTGCGGCCGAGCCACGGCGCCCCCGCGGCGTGCGCGGCGCGGCCGTGATAGGTCACGGCGACCCGCCGCACCCCGGTGGTGCGCTGGCCGAGCACCGAGCTGGTGCCCGATCCGCTCGAGGGGTGCACCATGCCCGCGGCATCGACGTCGTCGAAGCCGCCGGCGCGGATGATGAGCTCCTTGCCGCCGCCGTTCTCCTCGGCGGGGGTGCCGATGAGCGACAACCGCCCGCCGAGGCCGGCGACCACCGGCGCCGCCGCGAGGTACGCGCCCACGGCGACGGCCGCGATCACGTTGTGCCCGCAGGCGTGGCCGATGCCCGGCAGGGCGTCGTACTCGGCGATGATCGCGAAGTGCGGGCCGGATGCCGCGGCCGCCGCGGCCGTACTCGCGCGCAGGGCGGTGTCGAGGCCGAAGGCGCCGACCTCGACATCCACACCGTGTGCCGCCAGCAGCGACGCGATGCGGGCGACCGACGCGTGCTCCTCGAAGCCGATCTCGGGCTCGTCGTAGAGCTCGCGCGCGAGCCGCTCCAGCTCGGGGCGGAGCCGCTCGACGGCGTCCGCGATCTCCGCGTCGGCGCTCACAGCTCGACGAGCTCGCCGTCGGCGCGGCGCAGCGTGAGCCGGAACCCCGACTCCTCGCCCGCCACGACCTCCGCGACGCCGTCGCCCAGGCCGTACGCGCCCAGGATCGCCTGCAGCGGCGCCGGGTCGGGCTCGGTGCGCACGAGCGAGACCAGCTCGATGGTGGGAATGTCGCTGAGGCCCGGCTGCGGGGTCGTGCCCCAGTCGATGAGGAACGGCACGTCGATGCGACGGTTCTCCCCGCGGGTGAGCCGCCACTCCAGCAGCGTTCCGTCGGGCGTGCGCCGCGAGAGGTCGCTGACGTCACCCGGGTCGTAGCCACCGGCGCGGGCGGTGGCGACCGTCGCCTCGATGTCGGACGGGTGCACCGCGTAGGCCTGCACGCGGGGCGCGGCGAGGGTGGCGATGCCGAAGGTCTCCGGCAGTTCCGGCTCGGGTCGTGCCGGGTTCGGGCCGATCAGCTCGATGTACTGCGGGCCGCGGCTGCCGTCGACGGTGAGCGCGACGAGCGCGTTGGCGGTGCCGGTCGGATGCGCGCCGCCGGGCGCGGCGACGACACCGGTGCGCTCGGCGAACCAGTCGACCAGGGCGGCCAGGTCGGGGCCGGCGATGACGACGTGGTCGAGAAGGGTGGGGATGCTCATGGATGTCCTCGCTATCGGGGTGGAACGTCTATCGGGTCGCGGCGCGTCGCGCGGGCACTTCGGGCTCGCCGAGCGACAGCATGAGGCGGTTCGCCCAGTTGAAGAACGCGGCGCCGCCGATGACGTCGACGATCTCGGCGTCGTCGAGGCCCGCATCCCGCAGGCGCGCGATGTCGGCCTCGCCGAACGCGAGCGGGGTGTCGGCGAGCGCCACGGATGCCGCGACCACCGCGTTCCACGTCTCGTCGCCGAGGTCGGCCTCCACGCCCTCGTCGAGCAGGCGCTGCACGTCGGCCTCGCGACCGGACTCGCGGGTGGCGGAGGCGGCGTGCACGGAGGCGCAGAAGACGCAGCCGTTGTGTCGCGAGGTGGCCGCGGCGGCCAGCTCCCGCTCGGCGCGCCCGATGCCGCCGGAGACGTTGTAGAAGATGTCGAGGTCGGTGAGCGTGCGGGCGCGCAGCGCCTCGGGGTCGCGTGCGAGCAGTCGGAAGTACGGCATCTTCGCGCGCGCGGGCTCGATGAGCGCGTCGCGCTGCGCGTCGGTCAGCTCGTCCTCGGCCACCGGCAGCAGCCACGGCACCCAGCCGAGCCCCTGCTGCGTGAAGGCGTCGGGGCGGGCGAGGTCGGGGTACGTGGTGACGGTGTCGGTCATGTCAGGCTCCTTCGGACACGGCGGCGGGAACGGCGACGGAGGCCGCGGCGAGCGTGCGCAGCCCCCACGCGACCCGCAACTGGAACGTGAGGAACGCGACGAGCTGCGACAGCGACACGATGTCGTCGGGGCTCCATCCGGCATCCACGAGGGCCTGGATCGCCTCGGCGCGGGCCTCGCGCGGACGGAAGACGAGCAGGTGCGTGTGCGTGAAGGCGGCCGCCAGTCGCGTCTGGAGCGCCTCCGCGGTCGCCGCGTCGGGTGTCCAGCGCGCGCCGTCGGTGGACTCCCCCTGCAGACGCGGCTCGCGGTAGGCGCCGAACGGCCCGGTCGCGGCGGCGGAGGCCGCGGCCGCCGCGACGACGGAGGTCAGCGCGGGGGCCTCGTCGCCGAGGAGGTCGCCGTAGAACGCCGTCGCCTCGGCGAACCCGTGCAGCTGCGAGACGAAGGAGGCCACCGCGTACCGCTCGGCGAGCGGGAAGGTGCCCGGGTCGGCGGGCTCGAGGAGCGCCTCGAAGCTGCGCTGCGCGTTCTCCCGCGCCTGCGCGCGCTGATCGCGCACGGCGGCGAGTGCGTCGCCCGGCGCGATGCCGGCCAGCAGGTCGATGATGTCGGCGGTGGGCGTGCTCATGCGATTCCTTCCGTGGGGGTGCCGGCGAGGGCGAGCGGCCGGTGCGCGCGATGGAGGTCGGCGGCGGCGTCGGGGCCGACGGTGAAGCCGAGGCGCGGAGCGACCTCGTCGGCGAGCAGCTGCAGCGAGCGGAGCGTGAGCTCGTGGGTCGCCGCGATCGAGTGCACCTGGAACGACACGTCGCTGGCCGCCGGCAGCGTCCGGTCGGCCGACAGCGACGCCACGACCTCGTCGACCGTGCCCACATGGGTGTCGGTGATCCGGACGAGCTCGTCGAGCGAGACCCCGTCGGTGTCGATGCCGAACATCGTGCGGGCGAGGTGGCGCAGGCCGTCGCCGGCCAGTTCGAGGGCGCGCGTGCGGTCCTCGGGATCGACGACGAGCGCGGTCCGCGACGCGAGGATGCGCACGGGCGCACCCTCGGGCAGGGCGGCGCGGTACGCCTCGATGATCGGCAGCTGCAGCTCGTGCAGCGGCGCGTCGGGAGCCTCCGGCGTGCGCGGCTGCGTGCGCGACAGCAGCAGGCCGTCGCCCCGCTCGCCCGCGCGGCGGCCGCCGTCGACCGAGAA
Organism: Microbacterium sp. MPR-TSA4; assembly: GCF_058792815.1. NCBI lineage: Bacteria > Bacillati > Actinomycetota > Actinomycetes > Micrococcales > Microbacteriaceae > Microbacterium > Microbacterium sp. MPR-TSA4. The sequence goes on along the minus strand of NZ_JBXAFF010000025.1, from coordinate 11,215 downwards.
GGTCGCCTGCCAGATGCGCGCCGACAGGTCGCCCGCGGAGGGGTAGATGTGCGAGTCGGTGCCGCGGACGCCGCGGCCCTCGAGTGCGTCGAGGAGCACGTCGAGGTGGTCGGCGAAGATCTCCCGCCGCCGGTCGGACTCCCGCCCGAACGCCGCGAACGACGACGGCGTGCCGCCGGTGGCCAGACCCAGCTGCACGCGCCCGCCGCTCAGCTGATCGAGCACGGTGGCGTCCTCCGCGACCCGCAGCGGGTCGTCGAGGGGCAGCGTGACGACGCCGGTCGCCAGCGCGATGCGGCTCGTGCGCTCCGCCGCGGCGGCCAGCAGCACGAACGGCGAGGGCAGCCCGCCCTCGTGCTCGCCGAAGTGGTGCTGCGCGACCCAGGCCGACGCGAAGCCGCTGCGCTCGGCCTGGGCGATCTGCTCGATCGCGAACCGGTAGCGGTCGGCGGCGGACGCCTCTTCGAGCACGCGGCTGAAGAAGCCGAGACGGGGGCCGCTCATGCGGGTACCTCTTCCTTGCGGGGGGCGGTCGGGTCGGGGGGCGTCGCCGTCTCCTCGCGCAGTGATGCGCCCGGGATCGCGGCGAGCAGCTCGCGGGTGTACTCGTGCCGCGGACGGTCGAAGACGGTCGCGGCGGCGCCGTGCTCGACCTGGCGGCCGCGGCGCAGCACCGAGACGGTGTCGGCGATCTGGCGGACGACGGCGAGGTCGTGCGAGATGAACACGTAGGTGAGGCCGAGCTCGCTCTGCAGCCGCGCGAGCAGCCGCAGGATCTGCGCCTGCACCGTCACGTCGAGCGCCGAGACCGCCTCGTCGAGCACGACCAGCTCGGGTTCGACGATCAGCGCCCGGGCGATCGCGACGCGCTGGCGCTGCCCTCCGGAGAGCTCCCGCGGATGCCGCGCCCCGATCTCGGGCGCGAGCGCGACGAGCTCGAGGTGGTGCGCCACGCGGTCGGCGCGGTCGGCGCGCGAGCCGATGCCGAAGTTGCGCAGGGGCTCGGCGAGGATGTCGGCGATGCTCTGGCGCGGATCGAGCGACGCGTACGGGTTCTGGTACACGAGCTGGGTGGTGCGGTGGAACGCGCGCCGCGCGCGCCCGCCCGACAGCGCCGTGACCTCCGTGCCGCCGACGCGGATGGTCCCGCGCGTCGGGCTGTTGAAGCCCGCGATCGAGCGTCCCGTGGTGGTTTTGCCCGAGCCCGACTCCCCGACGAGCGCGTGGGTCGTGCCGCGGGCGACGGTGAACGACACGTCGTCGACCGCCCGCAGCGGCGAGCGTCCCGCGCGGCGGAACTCCTGCGTGAGCGCGGAGACCTCCACGAGCGTGTCAGCGCCGGCCGCGGCATCCGGGGCGACCCGGTCGACGACGCGCGCGAGCGACGGCGCATCGGCGAGGAGGGTGCGGGTGTACGCGGATGCGGGCGCCGCGAGGACCGCGGCCGTCGCTCCGGCCTCCTGCACCTGACCGGCGCGCATCACCACGAGCGCATCCGAACGATCGGCCGCGACGGCGAGGTCGTGCGTGATGAAGAGGATGCCGGTGCCCGTCTCGGCCCGGAGCTCATCGAGCAGGTCGAGGACCGTCCGCTGCACCGTCACGTCGAGCGCGCTGGTGGGCTCGTCGGCGATGATCAGCTCGGGCTGCAGCGCGAGAGCCGCCGCGATGAGGACGCGCTGGCGCATCCCGCCCGACAGCTCGTGCGGGTACTGGCGCGCGCGGGTCTCGGGGTCGTCGATGCCGACGCGCTCGAGCAGGTCGATGACGCGCGTCTGAATCTTGGCGCGATCCTTCCAGCCGTGGATGCGCAGCGCCTCCGCGACGCTCCAGCCGATCGTCGCGACCGGGTTCAGCGAGTTGCCCGGGTCCTGCGGAATGAGCGCGATGCAGCGTCCGCGCAGGTGCCGCCACCGCCGCTCCGACAGTCCCACGAGCTCGGTGGGTCCGTCCGTGCGCTCGGACAGGCGGATGCTGCCGCCGGCCACGCGGCCGTTGCCGGCCAGGAGGCCGATGACCGCCTGCGCCACGGTGGTCTTGCCCGAGCCCGACTCGCCGACGAGCGCCGTGACCGACCCCGCCTCGACATCGAACGAGACGCCGCGCACGGCGTCGACGGGGCCCCGGCGGGTGCGGTACTGCACGGCCAGGTCGCGGATGGACAGCAGCGGCTGCGCGCTCACGCGGCATCCCCTCCTCTGAGGGCCTGGCTGAGGCGGTTGGTGGCCAGCACGACGAACACGACGATGAGACCCGGAAGCACGGTCAGCCACCAGGCCGTCGCGACGTAGTTGCGCCCCTCGGCGATGAGCAGACCCCACTCGGGCGTGGGCGGCGGAGCGCCGTAGCCGAGGAAGCCGAGGGTGGAGATCTGCAGGATCGCCGAGCCGAACTGCAGAGCGGCCAGGGCGATCACCGGGGTCAGCGAGTTGGGGAGGATGTGCCGCCAGAGCACGCCGAAGAAGGTGCCGCCGGAGCCGTAGGCGGCCTCGACGAAATCGGTGACGCGCACGCTGACCACGCGGGAGCGCGCGAGACGCGCGAACACGGCGATCGACGTCACACCGACTGCCACCGCGGCGCTGGTGGTGCCGAAGCCGAGCAGGATGACCACGCTCAGCGACAGCAGCAGGGCCGGGATCGCGAGGAGCACGTCGACCACGCGCATGAGCACCTCGTCGACGGGCCCGCCGAGGGCGCCGGCCGCCAGTCCGATGGCCGTTCCCACGATGAGTCCGACGAGCACGGCGACGAGCGCGCCGATGATCGACTGCGACGCGCCGTAGACGACGCGGGCGTAGAGGTCGCGGCCCGTGGCGTCGGTGCCGAACCAGTGCTCGGCGCTCGGCGCCTGCAGCGCGGGCGCGACGGTCTCCGTCGGGTTCTGGCTCGTGAACAGGCTCGGGAACAGCGCCCACAGCAGGGCGACGACGATCACGAGGGCCGGGACGACGAAGCCGGCGCGCGAGAGGAGGCTCCGCCAGCGGAGGCGGCGATCGGCGGCGGGAGCGCCGGGGCCGGAGCCGCCGGGTGCCGTGTCGCCGGCGAGGCCGGCGGTGGTGGCGAGCGCGGTCATCGGGTCTCTCCTCGGGTTGCGGCGCCGACCGGTTCGCCGACCTCGGCATCCAGGCGCTCGTCGACGGCGCGCTCCGCGGCATCCGTCTCATCGGCCGCGCTCGCGCCGCCGCGGGTGCGGCCGGCGGTGCGCAGCCGCGCGTCGAGCACGGGGTAGAGCAGATCGACGATCAGGTTGATGACGACGAAGGCGACGGTGGAGATCACGACCACGGCCAGCAGCACCGGGGTGTCGCGGTTCGCGACGGCCTGGGCGGTGAGCTGGCCGATGCCGGCCCGCGCGAACACCGTCTCGGTGACGACGGCGCCGCCGACGAGCTCGCCGAACAGCAGGCCCGCCATCGTGAGCGTCGGCAGGAGGGCGTTGCGGGCGACGTTGCGCCACAGCAACCACGGCGTGCTCGCGCCGCGGGCGCGGACGACCGCGACGAACGGCTGCTCGCGCACCTCGTCGATCGAGCGCATGAGCACCTGCGCCAGCGGAGCGGCGATCGGGATCGCGAGCGTGATGACGGGCAGGATGAGCGCCTGCACCGGGTCGGCCCCGATCACCGGGACGAGCCCGAGGCGGAACGAGAAGACCTGGATCAGGATGATGCCGATCCAGAAGACCGGCAGCGAGACGAACAGCGGGGGGATGCTGCGGAAGACGCGCCGCAGCGCCCGCCCGGCGCCGTACGTCGCGGTGAACGCGATCGTCACCGCCAGGAAGACCGCGAGCGCGAGGCCGAGCACGGCCAGCGTGAGCGTCGGCGGCAACGCGGTGGCGACCAGGTCGGAGACGGCCGCGCCGCTGGCCACCGAGTAGCCGAAGTCTCCCGTCAGGAAGCCCGCGATCGAGCGGAAGTACTGGACGATGAGCGGCTGATCGGCACCCAGCGACTGGCGGATCGCCTCGATCTGCTCGGGGGTGAGCCCCAGCTCGGGGCTCCCGTACCGGGCGATGACGGCATCGCCCGGGAGGGCCGCCAGCAGCAGATAGGCCGCCGTGTAGGCCAGAGCGAGGACGAGCACCGCCTGGCCCACACGACGAAGGACGTACGACATGGATTCTCCGTGAACCGGTCCGGGAACCGGGTTCTCAGCCTGCGAGCCAGGTCGAGTAGAACGTCGGGCGACCGACCGACTCCGTCTCGAAGCCCTGCACCTTGGCGGTCAGGCCGAACACCTGCGGCTCCTCGAAGATCGGCAGGATGTACGCGTTCTCGGCGAGGTACTTCTGCGCCGCCTCGGACGCCGCCTGACGCTCGGCCGTCGTGGGCTCGGACGCGATCGCCTGCAGCAGCGTGTCCAGCTCCGGGTCGCCGACGGTGCCGTCGGCCGGGTTGAGGTTGAGCAGCGTGTTGCGGTTCTTGGAGAAGTACTGCGACTTCAGCACATCGAAGTCCGCGCGGCCGACCATCGAGTGGTACACCTGGATCGTGCTCTGATCGGTCGACGCCTTGGTCTGCGCGGCCATGTCGCCCGCGAACAGCGACACCTGGATGCCGAGCTTGCCCAGCTGCTCCTGGATGAGGGTCACGACCTCCTTGGAGCGCGGCTGCGGCAGCGCCTCGTTGAAGGAGAGCGTCAGCTTCTCGCCGTCCTTCGCTCGGATGCCGTCGGAGCCGAGCGTCCAGCCGGCCTCGTCGAGCAGGGTGGCCGCCTTCTCCGGGTCGTACGTGTAGTACGACGAGGTGTCGACGTAGCCGAGGGCGGTCGTGGCGAGCGCACCGGTGGCGAGGGGGTAGTTCTTCGTGAACAGGGTGTCGACGATCTTCTGACGGTCGATGCCGGCGATGATCGCCTGGCGCACCCGCACGTCGGCCAGACGCGGCTCGCGGAAGCGGAAGCTCAGGCCGTTGTTGACGCCGTTGGTCGCGGCGGCGTGCAGCGACAGGCCGCCGGCCGCGAACTGGGCCTCGTCGGGCGCGGGGATGTTGCGGGCGATGTCGGCCTGGCCGGCGACGACCGTTCCGACGCGCACGCTGTTCTCGGCGGCGACGACGTAGTCGATGCCGTCGAGGTAGGCGGCGCCCTGGTGCTTCAGCGACGGCGGCGCCCAGTTGTAGTCCTTGCGCGCGGTCACGCTGGTCTGCGTGCCGATCTGCTCGTCGGAGATGACGAACGGGCCGCTGCCGATGATCTTGGTGGCGTTGCCGGGGCCGAACTGCTCGCTCGTGCGGTCGAGCGTCGCGTCGGAGAGCAGCCCCGAGTTGATGGTCGAGACGGCCTGGGCGAATCCGGGCGACGGCGCCGTGAAGTGGAAGACGACCGTGTGCTCGCCGGTGACCTCACCGTGGTCGTAGTTGTTGATCGCCTCGGACACGGTCAGGGCGCGACCCTTGTCGCCCTTGCCGTAGAGGTCGATGTTCTTGACGACGTTGGCCGCGGTCAGCGGCGTGCCGTCGGAGTAGGTGACGTCGGTGCGCAGATCGAACGTGTACTCGGTCGCATCGTCGTTGACCTTGTAGTCGGTCGCGATCCACGGCTCGAGCTCGAGCGTCTCGGGGTTCTGGTAGAGCAGACGGTCGGTGATGTTGTTGACGATGCCGCCGTTGGGGTAGAAGCCCGCGGACGGCGGATACAGCGTCGTCCAGGTCTGCGGCTCGAGGTAGGTCAGGGTGCCGCCGGTCTTCGGCTCGCCGCTGCCGTCCGAGGCGGACGGAGCGGAGGCGCCGGAGGCGCAGCCGGCGAGGAGGGCGACCACGGCGACGGTGGATGCCGCCGCGAGGGCCGTGCGGGTGAATCGGGACATGGTGGTCTCCTGGGATGCGCCGGATGGCGCTGCGGTGTTCGGGATGATCCAGCCCACCATGCGACCCGAGGGCGGAGCCAGTCGCCGGTCACGGGGCGTAAGCGTTCGTCACGAAACGTCATACGCGCTGCGTTTCGACTCGCTGCGCTCGCTCAACGACCGGCGGGGAGCGCTGCGTTTCGACTCGCTGCGCTCGCTCAACGACCGGCGGGGAGCGCTGCGTTTCGACTCGCTGCGCTCGCTCGACGACCGGCGGGGAGCGCTGCGTTTCGACTCGCTGCGCTCGCTCAACGACCGGCGGGAGCAACCCTCCGCGCTCGCTCAACGACCGGCGGGAACAACCCTCCGCGCTCGCTCGACGACCGGCGCCCGCCTCAGCCCCGGTCGTTGAGCGAGCGGCGCAGCCGCGAGTCGAAACGCCCCGGCCCCGTCCGCGCCGAGCGGTCAGTCGCCCGCGACCAGCAGCGCGACCGGCAGGTCGGCGAGCACGGCGGCCAGGGGCGCGGCCCCGCCGGCGAGCTCGCGGCCCGTGAACGCATCGCGCCAGCGCCCCGCGGGCAGCAGCACCGCGGTGTCGCCCCAGCCGCCGCGCGCCGCGAGCCCGACGGGCAGACGCGTCGCCACCGCGATCGCACCGCCCCGGTCGAACGCGACGGCGTGCGCGGATGCCGCGCCGACGACGGGCAGCGGCGTGTACCGCGTGAACAGGTCGGGCCGGTCGCGGCGCAGCCGCAGGGTCCGCGACACGACGAGGAGCTTGGCGCCGCCGGTGCCGTCGAGCGGCGGCATCCACCCGTCGTCGAGCCGTGCGAGCAACGCGCGGCGGCCGGCGAAGTCGACGGGGCGGCGGTTGTCGGGGTCGACGAGCGAGAGGTCCCACAGCTCCGTGCCCTGGTAGACGTCGGGCACGCCGGGTCCGGCCAGCTGCAGCAGCTTCGCCGACAGGGAGTTCGATCGGCCCGCCTCCACCGCTTCGGCGACGAGCGCCTCGACCGTCGGCCGCGCGGACGCGAACGCGGCATCCACGAGCCCGTGGACCCGCGCCTCGAAGGCCTCGTCGGGGTCTGTCCAGCTCGTACCCACCCCGCCCTCGCGGGCCGCCTTCTCGGCGTAGCCGTGCAGGCGCTCGGGCAGGGCGGGGTCGTCCGACCACGCGCCGATCACCGCCTGCCACAGGAGCGCATCGAGGGGGCCGTCGCCGGTGGATGCCGTCGCACGGAGCGCGTCCAGCGCCTCGGCCCAGCGACCGGGGATCTCCGCGAGCACCGAGAGGCGCGCCCGCACGTCCTCGGAGCGCTTCGTGTCGTGCGTCGTCAGGGCCGTCAGGGTGTGCGGCCACGAGGCCTGGCGACGCGCGAACGCGGCGTGGAGTCCGGCGACGTCGAGCGCGAACCGTGACGGATCGCCGCCGACCTCGGTGAGCGACGTCAGCCGCGTGTACCGGTAGAACGCGCGGTCCTCCACGCCCTTGGCGGTCACCGGGCCGGTGGTCTGCATGAAGCGCCGCGACAGCTCGGCGTCCGCATCGGCGACGACCTCCGCCAGCGCGACGAGGGCATCGGCGAGGTCGGGCCGGCGCGCGGATGCCGTGGCCACGGCATCCGCCAGCAGCTCGCGGCCGGCCGGGAGGTACGCGCGGTAGACGGGGAAGGCGGCGAGCAGCTCCGCGAACGCGTCACGCGCACGGGCGTCGCCGAGGTCGGCGCGCACGGCGTCCGGCAGGCAGCGGATGAGGCGACCGACCTCGGCGGCCTGCGACGTGTCGGCGATCTCGCGTTTGGTGCCGGCGATCATGTCGTGCCAGTCCCCCGGCCCGCCGCGCAAGCGCTCGTCGAGCGCGGTCAGCGCCGGCGCACCGGCGGGGTCGACGAGCACCCGGTCGATCTCGCCGAGGGCGTCGTAGCCGGTGGTGCCGTCGGTGGCCCACCAGCCGGGCAGCTCCTCCCCCGGCTCGAGGATCTTCTCGACGTAGACGGGGATGCGCTTCGACGCGGCGCTGCGCGCCTCGCTCAACGACCGGGAAGCAGCCTCCTCCCCCGCCGAGCGGGAGGCGCCCACGTGTCGGTCGTCGAGCACGCGCAGCGCATCGGAACGCGCCTCCCGCGCGTCCGCGACCGCCGCGGCGAGCGCGTCGAGGTAGCCGCCCGGATCGGCGAGGCCGTCGGGGTGGTCGATGCGCAGCCCGTCGACGAGCCCCTCGCGCACCCACCGCAGGATCTCCCCGTGCGACGCGGCGAAGACCTCGGGCAGCTCCACCCGTACCCCCGCGAGCGAGGTGACGGTGAAGAAGCGCCGGTAGTTCAGCTCCTCGGCATCCCGCCGCCACGACGTCACCCGCCAGTGCTGCCGCTCCAGCACGTCGCGCACCGCGAGGCGGTCGGTCGTCGCGTGCAGCGGCGCGGTGCCGGGGGCCAGCGGCAGCACGAGCTCGTAGTAGCGCGCCGTGCCGAAACCGTCGTCGTCGCCTGCCGGCGGTGCCACCTCGATCTCGCCGCGACCGAGCACCTCGTCGAGCGTCCCGCCGAGCACCGGCAGCACGACGCGCTCGGCGCCGTGCTCCCAGTCGATGTCGAACGCGGCCGCGTGGGCCGAGCGGCGCCCGTGGGTGAGCACGTCCCACCACCACGGGTTCTCGGTCGGGTCGGCGACGCCCTGATGGTTCGGCACGATGTCCACGAGGATGCCGAGACCGGCGTCACGTGCCGCCGCGACGAAACGCGACAGCCCGCCCGGACCGCCGCGGTCGGCGTCCACGCGCGTGGGGTCGACGACGTCGTAGCCGTGGTCGGAGCCGGCCGCCGCCTGCAGGATCGGTGACAGGTAGGCCCACTCGACGCCGAGGTCGCGCAGATAGCCGGTGACGGTGGCCGCGGCATCCAGGTCGAACGACGCCCGCACCTGGAGGCGGTAGGTCGAGGCGGGGCGGGGCGCCGTGGCATCCGACATGATCAGTGCGGCAGCTCGGCCTGCGGCGCGGGAGAGCGGACGATGTCGATCGGCACCGTGAGGGCCGCGAGCGACGCGGCGACCGAATGGTCGACGTCGGGCTTCTCCTCCTGATAGTCGCGCAGGACGATCAGCGAGCGCCCCGCCAGCTCGATGGCCTCTCCGCCGTTGCGCGGGTACGTGTCGGTGAGCTGGCCGGTCGTGTCGACCACGATCTCCCACTTCGGGCTGAACTCGGCGCGCGGGATCGTGAACTCGAGCCCTTCGTCACCCGCGTTGAACAGGATGAAGAAGTGGCGGTCCTCGATCTGCTCGCCGCGCCGGTCGCGCTCACGGATGCCGGCGCCGTTGAGGAACACGCCGACGGCGCGCCCGAAGCCCGACTCCCAGTCCTCCGGCTGCATCTCGGTGCCGTCGGGACGCAGCCACGCGATGTCCGGCAGCGGAGCCCCCTCTTCGCGGCGGACGGGGCGCCCGTCGAAGAAGCGGCTGCGCCGGAAGGTCGGGTGCTCGCGGCGCAGGCGCGCGAGCGCCGCCGTGAACTCGACCAGCGGCTGATCGACGTGGCTCCAGTCGATCCACGTGATCTCGTTGTCCTGCGCGTAGCCGTTGTTGTTGCCGCCCTGCGTGCGTCCGAGCTCGTCGCCGTGCGAGATCATCGGCACGCCCTGGCTCAGCAGCAGGGTCGCGAGGAAGTTGCGCTGCTGGCGGGCGCGCAGCGTGAGAACGCCCTGGTCGTCGGTGGGGCCCTCGACGCCGCAGTTCCAGGACCGGTTGTGCGATTCGCCGTCGTTGTTGTCCTCGCCGTTGGCCTCGTTGTGCTTCTCGTTGTACGACACGAGGTCGCGGAGCGTGAAGCCGTCGTGGGCGGTGACGAAGTTGATGGATGCCACGGGTCGCCGCCCCGAGTTCTCGTAGAGGTCCGCCGAGCCGGTCAGGCGCGACGCGAACTCGCCGAGGGTGGCCGGCTCGCCGCGCCACAGGTCGCGGACGGTGTCGCGGTACTTGCCGTTCCACTCCGTCCACTGCGGCGGGAAGTTGCCCACCTGATAGCCGCCGGGGCCGATGTCCCACGGCTCGGCGATGAGCTTGACCTGCGAGATCACCGGATCCTGCTGCACGATCTCGAAGAAGGCCGCGAGCCGGTCGACCTCGTAGAACTCGCGGGCGAGGGTCGCGGCGAGGTCGAACCGGAAGCCGTCGACGTGCATCTCGAGCACCCAGTAGCGCAGCGAGTCCATGATCAGCTGCAGCGTGTGCGGGTTGCCCACGTTCATGCTGTTGCCGGTGCCGGTGTAGTCGGTGTAGTACCGCTTGTCGTCGGCCTCGAGGCGGTAATACGCCTCGTTGTCGATGCCGCGCATGGAGAGGGTCGGGCCCAGGTGGTTGCCCTCCGCGGTGTGGTTGTAGACCACGTCGAGGATGACCTCGATGCCGGCGGCGTGCAGCGCCTTCACCATGCTCTTGAACTCCTGCACCTGCTGGCCGCGCTGGCCGGTCGAGGCGTAGGTGTTCTGCGGGGCGAGGAAGGCGATCGTGTTGTAGCCCCAGTAGTTGCTGAGACCCTTCTCCTGCAGCGTGGAGTCGTTGACGAACTGGTGCACCGGCATGAGCTCGATGGCCGTGACGCCGATGTGCTTGAGGTGCTCGATGATCGCCGGGTGCGCGATCGCGCTGTAGGTGCCGCGGATCTCCTCGGGGATCTCCGGGTGCAGCTCGGTGAGGCCCTTCACGTGGGCCTCGTAGATGACGGTCTCGGCATACGGCGTCTTCGGCTGCCGGTCGCCGGCCCAGTCGAAGAACGGGTTGACGACGACGCCCTTCATCATCGCGTGCGCCGAATCCTCGTCGTTGCGGGAGTCGGGGTCGCCGAAGTCGTAGCCGAACACCTCCTGGCCCCACTGCACCTGACCCTCGACGGCCTTCGCGTAGGGGTCGAGCAGCAGCTTGTTCGGGTTGAAGCGCTGGCCGTTCGCCGGGTCGTTCGGCCCGTGGACGCGGTAGCCGTAGCGCTGGCCCGGCTGCACGGTCGGCAGGTAGACGTGCCAGACGAACGCGTCGACGTCGCGCATCTCGATGCGCGTCTCCTTGCCCCGGTCACCGAACAGGCAGAGCTCGACCCGCTCCGCGCCCTCGCTGAAGAGGGCGAAGTTGGTTCCGCTGCCGTCGAAGGTCGCCCCGAGCGGGTACGCGGATCCTGGCCATGACTGCATGTGCGACTCCCTGTTCGATGACATCGCTCGGTGACATCGCTGCCACACCGTGACGAGACCGCCCCGTGACGAGATCAGCCTAGGGGGCGGATCCTCGCACCGGGGTGTCGGGCGGTGGGTCTGGACGGGGGCGCGCGGAGTTGCTATGCACCCGCGGCATCCCCGCGAGAAACCAGCCCCGACGCGAGAAAGACGTGCAGAGGTGATGTCTCGCGTCGGGGATGGTTTCTCGACGGCTGCCGGA
>NZ_JBXAFF010000024.1:0-46140 GCF_058792815.1 Microbacterium sp. MPR-TSA4 | reverse complement strand
GGGGTGGGGACGGCGGAGGCCGTCGGTGTCCGCTGGACGTAGGTGAAGGTCGGCGCCGGGCCGGCGGTCGTCTCGGCGTCGGCGGGACCGCGCCCCTGACGGAGCGCGGCGATGCTCAGGGCGGCGACCGCGACAGCGAGCACGGTGAGCCCGATCGCGATGACGGTGACACCGCCCCGCGTCGCGGTGAAGCGGCGCTGGCGGGGCACGTGTCAGCTCTCCCTGTCGGCCTCGCGCGCCTCGCGGCGGGAGTCGAACCCGAGCTCGTCCAGCGTCGGCGCTGCGGGGACGGTGGCCAGCGGCGTCGACCGTCCGCGGCGCTTCTCCGCCTTGCGGCCGGCCTTGTCGCTCTTCGCGGGGGCCTCGCGGTACCCGTACCCGTAGCCGTATCCGTACCCGTAGGCGGAGTAATAGGAGTCGGGACCGCGTGTGGGCACCATCGACATCACGAACCCGGCGAGCTTGGCGCCCACCGTGTTGAGTGCTTCGGTCGCCCCGGTGAGCTGGTGACGGGTGGTCTTGCCGGCGGAGACGATCAGCAGCGCGCCGCTCGTGGCGCGCGCGAGGATCGCGGCATCCGTCACGGGGAGCAGGGGCGGCGCGTCGCACAGGACGACGTCGAAGTCCTGCTCGAGCATGTCGAGGAGCATGCTCATCTGGTGCGATCCGAGCAGCTCGCTCGGGTTCGGCGGCACTTTGCCGGCGGGGAGCACATAGAGGCTGCGGCCACCCCACGGGAGCATGACCTCGCTGACCTTCGCGCGTCCGATGAGAACGTCGGTGAGGCCCGCTCCGCCTTCCAGGCCGAGGTATTCGGCGACCTTGGGCTTGCGGAGGTCGGTGTCGAGCAGGGCGACGCGCTTTCCGGCGTCGGCCAGGGCGATGGCGAGGTTGATCGTCGTGGTCGACTTGCCCTCGCTCGGGATGGAGCTGGTGATCACGAAACTCGACCGGCCGCCCATGTCGAGGAACTGCAGGTTCGTGCGCAGTGCCCGGAACGACTCGGCTCGCGGGCTGAGGGGGTCGGCGTGCACGATGAGCGGGCGTTCCTTCGCCTTCGCGTCGTACGCGATCGCGCCGATGCCGGGGGCGCCGGTGATCTGCTCGGCGTCGCGCGGCGTGCGCACGCGGTTGTCGAGCGTCGTGCGCAGGACGGCGACACCGATGCCGAGCGCGAGCCCGATGAGCGTTCCGAGCGCGAGGTTCAGCGGGACGTTGGGGCTCGACGGCTTCAGCGCCGGCTGCGCGTCGCTGACGCGGCTCAGGCGGACGGGGCTCCCGCCCGCCGCGGTCTCGGGCTCGAGCTGCGGCACCGCCGACGCGAGGCTGGCCGCGATCGCGTTCGCCAGCTTCGCCGACTGGACCGCGTCGGGGTCCGACACGCTGATGGTGATCAGGGTCGAGTTCAGCGTGGCCGACGCCTTCACGCGCCCCGCCAGCGACTCCGCCGTCACGGCGAGACCGAGGTCGGCGATCACCGGGTTGAGGACCACGGGCGTGCTCACGAGACCGACGTACGTGTTGATGCGGGCCTGAGTGAAGTTGGAGCCCTGCTGAAGCTCCGCAGCCGTGCCCGCCGTCTGGGTCGAGACGAAGACCGTGCTCGACGATTCATAGATCGGCGTGCGCGTGAGCGAGTACCCCGCGGCCGCCCCGAGCCCGAGGAGGGTCAGGACAACGATCACGAGCCAGTTCTTGCGGAGGATGCGGATGTAGTCGCTGAGCTCCATGGTGCCTCTCGAAGACGCGCTGCCGGCCAAGAGGGGGGTGGAGGCCGGACGATCGGACTCAGTCTGCCATAGGCCATGTTTCGTGCCGGTGTCCAGGCGGCAACGGCACGATGCCGTGCGGGTGGGTCGTTCGCACCCGGACTCACCCCCGGAGTGCATACCGCGCGTTCCCGCCGAGCCGTGGTGTGCGGTCCGCATCGATCCAGGGCGGCGGCACGAACCAGACGCTTGCCGCCGTGCCGCGGCCGTCGATGCGGATCTCCCAACCGTCGTCGTGCACGCGATGGTGGCATCCGGTGCACAGCAGCACGCCGTTGTCGATGTCGGTCGGTCCGGTATCTCGATCCCACCAGGAGAGGTGATGACCGTGCGTCCACGGCGGGGGCGCCCCGCAGAAGGCGCAGCCGCCGTCCCGTTCGGCGAGAGCCAGCTTCTGCGCCGAGGAGAACAGTCGCCGCGCGCGTCCCCAATCGAGGATCTCGCTGTCGCCGCCGAGCACGCACGGAATGACCTGCAGATCCGCCGCCAGCCGCCGCACCTCGGCCGCGGGCAGCGCGGCATCGAACCCGTCGATGCTCGCCAATCCTCGCCCCGACTCGAGCTCGTCGAGGGTCATCCGCACCACGACGGTCGTCGTCGCAGTCGGCACCCGATCGCATCCGAGAGCGTGCGCGCACAGCTCGTGGAGAGCGTCGGCGCGCATCTGTGGCAACGTGCGCTCGTCTCGCGCCGCGTCATCGCGATGCTCGTTCTGCTGGAGAACCCGCGTCACCATCGCATCGAGCGCGGTCTTGATGGGCGCACCGCTGGCCACGTCGAACACACCGGTCAGATGCAGCATCCCGTCGCGCTCCTGGACGCGCAAGGCACGCTGCGACCGGTGCTCCTCGTGTGCGGCGGCGATGCCGTCGGGATCGAGCTGCGCCTCGGCCCGCGCGAGCAGCCGCGACAGCTCGTCGGCGCGGAGCCCCGGTGCCCGTTCGCACAACTCCTGCTCGGCCGCGTCTCGACGGTCTGGGTCGACCCGCAGTGCCAGCCGATCGAGCAGCCCGATGATCGCGGATGCCGCCGTCATACCCAGCGTGCCCGTCGCGACCGCCGCCGCCACATGCGGATGCGCCGCCGGCCGCTCGTCGTCGCCGAACGTCGCCCGCGACGCCGTGGCCTCGCCGACCTGCACCAGCCTGATCGCCTCGCCGACGCTCGTGCCGGTGGTCGCCTGGATCAGCGCGACCGGAGACCGGAAGCCTTGCCGCTTCGCAAGGGAGTCGCCGCCTAGCTGCGGTCGCGACTGCCGGGCGATCTCCGCGGCGACGAGAGCGAACGCGGCATCCACCTGTCGCATGAGCTGACCGAAGATGCGGTTCACCTCGATGAGCTCGCCCGATGAGAGCGCCTCCGGAGCCCGGCCACCACCGGCGGCCGTCAGCGCGTCGAGCGCTGCGGCGATGCCATCGAGTCGGTTCTCCATGCCTTCGACATTAGAACATAGATTCGACACTGGAGTGAGTTATCCACAGGCGTTTCGACTCGCTGCGCTCGCTCAACGACCGGTCAGCGCGATCCGCACCACGCGCTCGACGGCGGCGAGTCCGGGCTCGAGCTCCGCCGCGGAGCGTTCGTACGTCGCCGCGGAGCGTCCGTACGGGTCGACGACGTCGTCCTCATCGGGGGATGCCGGGGGCAGAGTGATCCCGCGACGGCCGGCGATCACGGCGAGCGCCGCCGCGAACCGCTCCCGCGGACCGGGCGCATCGCCCGCGTCGGCCGCGGCCGTCCGCAGCTCCTCGTCGGTGACGTCGCCCGCGAGCCGCGCGAACTCCCGTGCGGTGAAGGCGCTGCGCGTGCGCGACGGATCGAGTTCGACGATCTCGCGGCGGTGGTCGCGCGCCATCGCCAGCACGAGATCGGCGCCGTGCACGTGAGCCGGCGTGAGGTAGCGGGCGCCGTGCGCCGCGGTGAGCGCGGGGCCGACGCCGCGGGCGGCGGCGAGATCGGCGGCCTCCGGTGTCATCGGCATCCCCTCGCGTGCGCGCGTGCCCGCGCTGGTGACGGACACGTCCATGTCGGCGAGGCGGAGGGCCAGCAGCTGCGCGGCCAGAGGGGAACGGCAGATGTTGCCGGTGCACACGGTGAGGATCTCGAGCACGGTGACTTCCGGTGTCGGGAGGAGCGGGGGGAGTGTGTGGCTCGCTGCGCGACCGGTAGTTTGGCCACGTGCCCGATCAGCTTAGCGACCCCGCTTCGCCTTCCCCCCGGCCGAGGGGGGAGTCCGGCGCGCCGGAACATCCCGCTCCCGCCGGCGCGTCCCGGTCGTCGAGCGAGCGCAGCGAGTCGGAACGGGCCACGCCCGTGTCGACCCCGGATGCCGCCCATCGGCCGCGCCGGCGCCGCAAGCGCACCGACTGGCGCGAGGGCGGCCGTGCCGTGCGGCGGTGGGACCTGACGGTGCTGTCGGCGGCGCTGATCGGCGTCGGGATCGGGGTGGTCGGGGGAGGGGCGGTCAGTCGCATCGCGGCGCCGTGGGCACCGCTCGCGTCGACCGTCGTGCTGTGGGCGGGACTCGGTGCTGCGATCGCCTTCGCCTTCCTGCGCGGCCGGCCTGCCGGGCTCCTGCGCTTCCGGCCGACCGATCTGCTGTGGGGCCTCGGGCTGGGGATCGCACTGCGCATGATGCAGGGATGGGTGAGCGGCGCGGATGCCGCGTCCTTCCCCTCCGCCGTGAGCCTCGACGGATCCCTGCCGTCCGGATGGTGGCTCACCGACGCCCTCCCCGCGGGGGTGATCGCGCCCGTGGTGGAGGAGTTCTTCTTCCGGACGGTCGTGCTCGTGGCGGTCTACCAGCTGCTGCGACGCGGCGTGGGCGGTGTCGCCGCCGGAATGACGGCGCTGCTGGTGTCGGCGGGCGGTTTCGTGCTGCTGCATGCGACCGCCGGCGTCTTGACGCTGAGCGACGGCATCCAACTCTTCGCCGTCGGTGCCACGTGCGCGCTCGTCGTGCTCCTGACGGGCCGTATCTGGGGTGCGGTGCTCACCCACGTCGTCTACAACGTGACGTATCTCGCCCTCGTGGTCGTCGGTACCGCTCTCATCTGAGTCACCTGAGTCACCAAGTTTTCACCAAAAGGATGATGAGCCGGCCTCCCTTGGCCCCTACGCTCAGGTGTCACCGGGAGTAACCGAGCTGGCAGGCGTCACACGCCTGACACATTCGGCTGATAATCTCCCGAGAGCCGGGGGGCCCAGGACCAGAGGAACAGAAGGAGGACGCCGAAGTGTCGACCGATATCCAGGTCGATGCGACGACGGAGTCGCCTCACGACTCGACAGCATCCCGCGCGAACAGCGGCTTCAGCGCCTCAGCTTCAGTGGGAACGTCGACTCAGGCCGCCAGCATCATGCGTCCCGCTCTCCCACCCCGCGACGATTGGCGTCGCAGATATCAACGTCGCCTCGTTGTCAGTGACATGCTCGTGCTCGTATGGGTCGTGTTCGGCACCCAGATCGCGTGGTTCGGCTTCGGCAACGCGCAGCTGTCGATCCGTGACGACGCTCGGATCACGGATGTGTCTTACTGGGCCTTCTCTTTCGTGCTGATCGCACTCTGGATGGGTGCGCTCTCGTGGAGCGACTCCCGCAGCTATCGGGTGATCGGTATCGGGACCAGCGAATACGTGCGGGTCGCTTCGTCGAGCTTCCGCTTGTTCGGTGTGATCGCGATCGTGGCGTTCCTCCTGAAAATCGACGTTGCGCGCGGCTTTCTCCTTCTGAGCCTTCCCATCGGCCTGGGCGTTCTCTTGTGGACGCGGTGGCTCTGGCGGCACTGGTTGCTCTCGAAGCGGCGCGACGGTCAATGGTCGGCGAGGCTTTTGCTCGTTGGCTCGGAGTCCTCCGTCGCGCAGATCGCTCGTGAGCTCCAACGGACACCGCGATCCGGCTACGTGGTCGTCGGTGCGTGCGTGCCGCACGGGAAGGTCGCCGATGTCGTCGACGGGACTGACGTTCCTGTCATGGGCAGCGTCAGCTCGGTGCCGTCAGCGATGGCGGCCGTCAACGCTGACACGGTCGCTATTACCAGCACGGATGAGCTGCCGCCCGACAAGGTGAAGGAAATCTCCTGGAGTCTCGAGGCCGGGCGGCAGCATCTCGTCCTCGCTCCGAGCATCGTCGATATTGCTGGGCCTCGACTGCACACGCGACCTGTCGCGGGTCTGCCTTTGATCCATGTCGAGACCCCGCGTTTCACCCGGGGGCAGCTCTTCGTCAAGCGCACCTTCGACGTCATGGGCGCCTCGCTGTTCATCCTGCTGCTGTCGCCCGTCCTCTTCGTCGTGACAGTTGCGGTCTCCTGGACCAGTATTGGTCCCCTTCTGTATAAGCAGGAGCGCGTCGGTCGCAACGGGGAGCCCTTCAAGATGCTCAAGTTCCGCTCTATGCGAGTTGGTGCCGACAAGGAGCTGAAAGCGCTCCTCGAGGCGCAGGGCACGAGCGAGAAGCCGCTGTTCAAGATCAAGGACGACCCGCGCATCACTCCCGTGGGTAAGTTCATCCGCAAATACTCGCTGGACGAGCTCCCGCAGCTGTTCAACGTCCTTGGCGGATCGATGAGTCTCGTGGGCCCTCGCCCGCAGATCGCCGCAGAAGTCGCGCTCTACACGGATGCCGCGCGTCGACGTCTGCTCGCCCGCCCCGGCTTGACCGGCCTGTGGCAGGTGAGCGGTCGCTCGAGCCTGGACTGGGAAGATGCCGTCCGGCTTGACCTCTATTACGTGGAGAACTGGTCCTTGGTCGGCGACCTCGTCATTCTGGCTAAGACCGCCAGAGCGGTCATTGCGCCGGGCGAGACAGCCCACTGAATACGCCTCCGCGGGCCCACGAACTCACGACCCGATCCAAGGAATCTCTCTTGACGACTTCACGCCGCCGCTATTTCGTTGTACTCACGGGTCAGGAGGATAACGTCGGGGACTCACTCCTCCGGCGACCGTACGCGAACAGACTGCGTAGCGCCGGCCCGATCTATGTGTGGGCAGGGCGTAACGACGATTACGTCTCCGGTCTGAGCCTGCAAGAGGGTGAGCGAGCGAGAAGCTATTCAGGCTGGCTGGGCGCCCTCCTCGTAGCGGCCGTTACGGGCAGAGCCTCTCTCGCTCTCAACGCTGGTGAGTTCACCGTCACGCGCAAGGGAACGTTGTTGTTCATTCCTCTCTTGGCGCTGTCGCTGGTGGTGCGCGTGTCCGGCGGACACCTCGTGTGGCTCGGCGCTGGGGTCAAGTCGATCCGTCGCGGTTTCACGTGGCCCTACCGCCTCTACGCCCGGCTCGCCCACGAGGTGACGTGGCGTGAACCGACAAGCGCGGACCGCATCGGTATCGAGGCCCCGACTGTGCCGGATTGGGCCTTCTCGATCGAGCGAGCCGAGCCTGAGGAGCCCGGTCGCCGCAGTCTGATCGCGGTCTCGCTGAGGGGAGACCGCCCCGCCCCGTCTGCGGAATGGTTGGATTCCGTACGGGAAACTGCCGATCGTCTCGGGCTGGACATCGTGGTCGTCGTCCAAGTCGTCCGCGACCGCGAACGCGCTCAGGAGGTCGCCGATCTTCTCGGAGCGAATATCTTCGCCTGGGAGCCCGGCGCCCACGATGTCCGCGAGCGCGAGCTTCGCGAACTCTACGCGGGCTGCAAGCTCATCATCTCTGATCGCCTTCACGCATTGATCCTTGCGGCGACAGAAGGGGCTGTCCCGCTCGCATGGACGGATCTGGGGAGCGTGAAGGTCGCGCGCCACTTCCAAGCGGTCGACATGGGGGACGTGAGTCTCAGCGATTCCGACTCGTTGGAGGCGCTGGCCTCGCTCACACCCGAGGCCGTGGACGCGCGCGTTGCCGATCTCGATCTTGCGCTCGATTCCGCGCGCAGAACGCTCTCCGCCTTCCCTCGCACATGGAAGAAGGCGCGGTGAGTCGAAGCCGAAAGCATGGCACCCTGCTCCTCGTCGCAGGGCAGGTCGTCGGGCAGGTGAGCATGCTTGCGGTGGTCCCGCTCCTGACGCGTGCATATGGCCCGTCGATTCTCGGCCTCTACCAGGTAGCCATGGCGATAGCGACCACGGCCCAACCAGCAGCAACATTGAGAGCCGAGTTCGTGTTGCCAGCGTTCACTCATGATGCGAACGCGAGGACCCTCATGCGACGTGCCTCCGCAGCGGCCGTGCTCGCCAGTGGTGGGTTGGCGATTGCCGCCGGCGTGGCCTTCGTTGCGGATGTCAAAGATGCTCCGAGCGTGCTCCTGATGACGGCGCTCATCCTTTCTGCACTCGCGCTGACAGTGCTCGACAATGCCGTCCTGATCCGACGCGGTGCGCGGGAGCGGCTCGCTGTCCGCAATGCTCTCGCCGGCGTCGTGACGGCTGCCTTGCAATGCGGAGTCCTCGCGGCGGGACTTCCCGTCGTGTACCTCGCCGCTGCGCTCCTCCTGGGGCGGGTCCTTGCGGTGCTGTGCACTCGCCGGCGTGATGACAGGTGGCGAGAGTCACTTGCGCCTGCCGAGCGGTACCCCTACACATGGCACCGCGCGTCATTCGCGATCGCTTCGGGTGTGTCGGCGTCCGCGACCGGGCAAGCAATCGTGGTGGCCGCTGGCCCCTTGTTCGGTTCCGGTGCGAGCGGTTATGTCGGCGTGGCGCAGCGGATCGCTGGTACGCCGATCGGCCTTCTGGGTCAAGGTCTTAGCCAGGCGCTCCAAAGTCACTCGGCTCCCCTCATCCGAGAGAGGCGGCCGGGCCTGCATGCGCAAGTTCGCCGCCAGATCGTGGTCTTGGCGGCCGTTTCGCTGCTCATATCTGCGTCACTCATCGCGCTGGCCCCGCCGCTCGCGGCTCCGATTCTGGGAGCGGGTTGGGAGCCGGCAGGGACGGTAACCGCGATTCTGGCCATCCCGATTTCTTTCCAGCTGCTTGCAGGACCCCTGATGCCTCTACTTCCGATGCTCGGCCAAGAACGGCTTCTCTTCATTCTTCAGGTGACACGACTCGCAGTGGCAGTCCTCTCGATTGCGATAGCGAGCGCGTTGACAGGAGATCTGCTGTGGACTGCTGCCGGGTACGGTGCCGGAGTTGTTGCTGGATACGCTCTGCTCATCTTCGTCCTGCTTCAGCAAGCTCGACGTTTCGATCGGGAGGTTGAGGTGTGAGAGGGCGCGATCAAAGAACGCGGGCTACACGCGAGGGTGGACGACTGCGATGGAGATAGAGAACGTGGAAACTTCGAACATGATCGCGGAGCAGCCGATCGTTCTGTTCGCGAAGGGCTTCCCTCCGACTCCTGGCGGGGTGGAGCAATACTCCCAGCAAGTCGCACTCGCGTATCAGCGGGCGGGGTTCGACGTGTATGTCATCACGCAAACCGAGGGGCCGGCCGGATGGCGCTCCACGGGGAGCGCGCCGGCTCCTCGCGTGTACAACGTCGGAGCAGGCGGGCAGCTTGCTGCCTTCTTCAAGATGATGCGCGCCTATGCGAGGCTTCCGAAGGCACTCAGAGAGGCGCCGACTCATGCGACCACGTGGAGGGTCGCGACAGTTCCCTATCTCGCGGCACCGGGTGCGACTCGCATCATAACCGTGCACGGGCGAGAGATACTCAACCACCCTCGCGGTGTCGGAGGACTGATGCGTCGCATCATCACGAGATCGGATCTGGTGATGACGGTCTCATCTGCGACGCGAGACCTCGGCGCCAGCGCAGGCATGGCCCAGGCATCCGAGAGTTGGCAGGTGAGCTATAACGGCGTGTCCTGGGGCTCCGAGTCGGCTAGCCGAACGGTCTGGTTCGACGGCGAGCGCCCGCTGAGGATTCTCTCCCTCTCGCGGCTGGTGCCGCGGAAGAACCACATCTCGGCCCTCCAGGCACTGAGGCTTCTGCGCGAGGAGACGGGACGCGAGTTCGTGTACCGCATCGCAGGGACCGGAAACCAGCGTGCGCGCCTTGAGGAAGAGGTGGCACGGCTGGGGCTCTCGGATCGGGTGGAATTCTTGGGTTATGTCGACGACGACGACGTGCCTGAGCTGTACAAGTGGGCGGACGTCTTTTTGCACCCTCACACCAACGAGGGCGAAGGCAATGACTTCGAGGGTTTCGGACTGGTGATTGCGGACTCCATGCTCTTCGGATGCGTCGCGGTCTCGGGTTTGGCCGGCGGGCCCGCCGAGCTGATCGACAGTGGGGTGGATGGGCTCCTGGTGGACGGTGGCGACGTCGAGGAACTGGCGGCCACACTGAAACGTATCGTCGGCGACCCCGCGCTCGTCCGCCGGATCGGCGAGCGTGCGCAGCACAAGGCGAGCGAGAGATTCTCTTGGGATGAGCACATCCTGCCGGTGCGCGCGCTGCTGGCAGCGGGAGGGACCAGATGAGTTTCGCCGCGCTCCCCGCGGTGATCGTGCTGCTGAGCATCAGCGTGGCGTCACTGCTTCTCTTCCTCTACCCGTACTTCATCTATCCACGTGTGCTCCGACGTCTTCCGCCTGTAGAGAGTGCGAAGAATGTGCTTGCTGAAGGCTCCTCATCGAGTGGTTCGCAGTTCGCGCTTCTCTTCTGCGCCTACAACGAGGCGGGGTCCGCAATGGAGAAGGCGGCAAACCTCACGGAGCTCATTGGGCGCTACCCAGAGCTTGTCGTCTTTGTCTACGACGACGGTTCGACGGACGGGTGCGGCGACATCTACGCGTCGGTCGGTGCGAATGTTCGCGTCGTGAGGGGGCCGGGACGTACCGGCAAGGCTCACGGGATGAAGAGACTCGTCATGGAGACGAACCGCCCGTTCCTCATCTTCACCGACGCGAACGTGCTTATCGACGACGGAGTTCCCGACGCTCTCCTCAAGCATTATGCGGACGAACGCGTCGGCGGGGTGTGCGGCCACCTCGTCTACGAAGGAGCCGAAGGTACTGCAACGCAGGCGGCAGGCGGTCGGTACTGGTCGATCGACGAGGAACTCAAAAGACTGGAGTCGAGGACCGGGAGTGTGATGGGTGGCGATGGATCGATCTTCTCCGTGAGACGCATCTTGTACCCCGATTTTCCCGATACGGTCCAGGACGACTTCACCGTCACGATGTCTGTGGTCTTTGGCGGATACCGTCTCATCTACGCAGAAGATGTCGTCGCGCGAGAGAGATTGGTCGCGAAGTCAGCCGAGGAGTACCGGCGTAAGGTGCGCATCGCAGCGCGCGCATTTCATACCCACATGGTGATGCGGCCGCGCTTGCACGCAATGACAGCAGTCGATCGCTGGAAGTACGCCTCGCACAAGGTCCTCCGCTGGTGGGGCGGCGCGTTCGTCCTCGTATCTGCGGTGGCCGGCCTCCTGGCGGTTGCGTTCCTCAACCCCCTCGTAGCGTTGGCGGCGATTCTCCTGGCTGCGTTCTCGCTCACCGTGGGTGCCCGGCGCATTCATGCTCTGGCGACTTTGCGCGAAGTGCTTCTTGCCCTGACTTCCACGATGCACGGCCTGTTCCTGGGTGCACGCGGCCGGACCTTCGCCACCTGGACACCACCGAAGTCGAGATGACGGGAGCAAGAAAATGAGCTCGATCGCCGGTGTGCACGTTTCCGTTTCGATCATCCTGCCTGCGTATAACGCTGGTTCGGGATTCGACGCGGCTCTTGAGCGGGTGCTCGACACTTGTCCGGAAGATGGTGAGATCATCGTGGTCGATGACGGGTCGACTGATGGGTCCGCCGATGTAGCGACTGCTTTCTCTCAGGGCAAGCCGAATGTCTCCGTCATCACGATGCCCGACAATCGGGGTGTCGCCAATGCGCGGAACGCGGCCCTCGAACGAGCGAGGGGTGACTACATCTGGTTCGTTGACTGGGATGACGAATGGAGCGCAGACATCGTCCGGGCCCTCCTGCGTACTGCCCGGACGACCGACTCCGACATCGTTGTCTGCTGCGGCAGGTGGAAGTCGGCCTATGGGCTTGTGCGAGGCCGCGTCGAGGATCTGCCGGGCCGTGACGCGTTCACGGGTCCGGAGGCGATCGAAGAGATGCTCCAGGGCGGTCTGAAGGGATACCTCTGGACGAAGTTGATTCGACGCGACCTCATCCAGCTTCCGGCGTTCCCCCTCCAGCGGTCTCAAAGCGACTTCTGCGGGCTCACGTCCATCGTTGCCCGGGCGCAACGGGTATCGATTCTTCGCGAGGACCTCTACTGGCACATCGTCCGAGAAGGATCGATCACGAACTCGAGAGAGCCGCAGCTCGACAACCTCGATCGGTGTCGTGAGGCGATTCAGGCTGTCGCCGATGAGGTGCTGCCGGACACATCGCGCACGCGCCGACTGAAGCTGGTCTATGACTACGAGTTCTGGATGCTGTCTCGGGTCAACACCGCCCTCCGCCTCAGCAAGCCCGAGACTGCGCGCGCGGAGGTGTCGAACGGGGCCGCATCCATGCGCTGGCGTGAGCTCGTAGAGGTCGCGACGATAAGACCGAAGACTGCGTTGCGCTCGTCCGTCGTGCTGCTCCTCCGGCGTGCATACGTGCCGTTCTGGCGGACTGCGACCGGGGCGCGTTCACGGCTGAGGCGGGTTCGTGCAGCCCGGCTCTGAACCAGGCTGAGGCGCAGCTAGAGAAGCGCCGCCGGGCTCCTATGCGCCACCGGTGGCACAGGTGTCGAGGCGCCGAGTTTGTTCCGTTCACGTCTCAGCGCTGATCCCGCGAGCCAGGCCATGGCGAGAAGACCCGCCAGCGCCAGCACCCGCCCGCCGTAACCGAGGAACCAGGCATTCGTCGACCACAGCGTGAAAGCTATGACTCCGACGTACAACGCGGCCGCTGTGGCACTGCCTCTCGCGGCGCGACGATATACCACCTGCGCGATGAGACCCAGTGTGAGTACGGTCAGGGCCCCCCATGCCAGTCCGCCTGTTCCGACGATGCGCATCATGATCGTTCCTGCATTGGAAGTCAGGCCCTCACCGATGTAGTAGAAGTTGCCGTCGCCGCTGTCATCGACTGAGCGGCCCCCGAGCAGAGGCTGAACGAGCGCGACGACGCCATTGAACAAGCCAAAGCTGAGTCCAGTCGATTCGGATTGCTCGTACCACGCCGAGAACGTGGGGACGTAGCCAGCGAGCCACAGACGTGTCGGAGCGAACGCTTGTTCGGACAGCTCTGCGCTGGTGCCTCCTGTCCGGACAGCTCTCAGGAAGACGATGAGCAAGAGCATCACGGCGCCGCCGGCGGCAGCACTGGCAATCGCCCTGGAAGGGAGCGATCTCTTACCCTTCCACACTTCGGCGGCTATGTACCCGGCCGCAAACCACACGACCGGGACCAGGAGGTACGAGCGCTGGGTGGTGACGGAGCTCCAAAGGAAGGCGATGAGAAAGATGGGGAGGGTCGCCCAGACGGTGCGTGCCGTTGGCCTCAGCGCAATCCTGACTCCGGCGAGGGCGCCTCCGAGCTGGAGGACGGCGAAAGTGATGTTTACCACGAAGGAGAAGCTGGCTTCTCCTCGGAAGATCGTCACCGCGTTCTGCTGACCGAGGCTGAATAGCTGGTCGAGAGATCGGAGGGAGAAGAGAGACGTCCCCAAATCCTGTCCAAGCTTGACGAGCCCGAGGAATCCGATCGCTGCGGTCACCAACAGAAGCCAGGCAGGCGGAGCATAGCGGCGCGATTGCTCGTCCTGCTCGGGCGTCCCCCTCGGGGTCACGGCCGAGTTGAGGACGAAGGCTGGCACGTTGTACGTCGCCGCGAGGAGGACGAGTGCGGCAACAGGAGTCGTCGGAAAGTAGAAACCGTATCCGAGAGCAGCAGTCATCGCGAAGAGGGCTGCCCAGCAGAGATTCCACACTGGTGCTGGTGCGAGCCACGACTGTGAGCGGTGGGCGCTGAGTATCGCCAGCAGGATGAACAGAAGCGCGATGCACGCGAGCGAGACACCGTCCACTTTGAGACCTCTTCTGGTTGTGGTCGAGAGCGTGTCGTCGGCACGCGTCGTTGCCAGTCACGTGCCGGACGCCCCCAACTCTAGGTGTTCGGCGAGAACGCGACGTTACGTTGCGTGATCACCCGGTTACCGCCGCGGCTGAAGGAAGGCCGCTGCGCGCGAGAGAGGTTACTGGAACGAGGCCCGCGTGGAAGTAGGAGCGGTGAATCGGGACTCGAGGCGCTTGCGCACCTTGCCGAGCGGCTTCTCCACCGAAATGAACATGAGTTGAGCCACGCCGATCACCACGACCAGAGAGATCGCATCGATCAACGGCGCAACGTGGACAACTTGCTCGACGAGGCCAAGCACGAGTCGGTGCAACAGGTAGATAGAGAACGACAGCAAACCGATCTGGGTGACGACACCGCTGTTGAGAACGCGACCCGAGACTCCTTCGGGATGGACTATTGCGTACCAGAAGAGCGGTACGAGGCATGCGTAGATCACTGTGTCGCCAACGGTGAGGCCGAGGCTCTGTGGCACGAAGGCCATCACGCAGAAGACGACTGCAGCGATAGGCGCCGCAATGTACCTGATCGTACGGTCGGCCATTCCGAACGGTGACTTGTCGCCCAGGGACGGGTTCGCGAGAAGCGCCATCGCCGCACCGGCCAAGAGTCCGTCGAACCGCGTGTCCGTCGCGATGTAGAGCCGGTAGAACTCGGCTCCGGTGAGTGCCAACCACACACGCCAGACGGGCGCGACAGCGCACGCTGCGACGAGGATCCAGCCGATCGTGCGGTAGTTGAGCCTTCGCCACAGCATCCCGATCATCAGCGCCGGGAAGATCAGGTAGAAGTGCTCTTCCACTGCGAGTGACCACAACATGCTCGACTCCGGCGGTAGGCCGAAGTGCGCCGACCCCTGAGACCCATCCGCCCAGATCATGTAGTAGTTCGTGATGTTCAGTGCTTCAGCGACGATGCCCCACAGGTTCATGGTCGACGGCAGCAGCCCTGTTGCGCCGACGATGACGCACAGCGCGATCGAAATCAGCGCGGGAGGCTGGATGCGAAGTAGGCGCCGCAGGTAGAACTTCCCGAGCGAAATGCGGCCGCTGCGGTCGTATTCTCGGCGCAACAGAGTAGTGATGAGGTAGCCGCTAAGGAAGAAGAATATTGTCACCCCGACGTCGCCTGGCCACGGACCGCCGATCGTCTTGCCGTGCCCGATGAAGACGATGAGCACGGCAGCCGCGCGTATGCCGTCCAGCGAGGGTATTGCGAACGATCCGTGGACGCTCTGGGCGGGGCCAGCGGGCACGAGGGCTCCTTCGAGTCGGGGACCCGGAAAGGATACCTACCGAGTGTTACGCCCATGCGCACGCTCGCAGGCTTCGGAAACGATCTTCCAGCAGGTGGGGTCGTCGGCACCTCCCCGGATCTTATGAACCGTGCAGGGAGTTGCGACACCCGCATGGCATGGCTCCGAGGCCGGAGACGTCGTGCACACGCACCTGGCACTCCGCAGGGCGGGGATGCCTCCGGAACAACGTTCGGAGGAAGCTGGGGCGGCGGGGCTTGATGATTGCGGGGTGCTCGCACTCGTTGCAGGTGGGCGAGACCCCGTCAGAACGTGGGTGCCTCAACGGCGGCGCCGCGTCGATCTCGGTGAATTCCGTCACCCTGTGCCCCAGTTCTCGCAGCCAGCACTTCGGTTCCCGCGCTCCCGATGTCCGCCGCGTGCCGCCGAATGTAGCAGAAGGTGAGAATCTTCTCATCTTCGATTAGCCGGACATTTGGCGGAGTCTGGCGAAGAATGCGACGTCCGCTCCGTCCTTCCGCACTGCCCCCCTGGATGACGAGC
The DNA here is from genome assembly GCF_058792815.1 of Microbacterium sp. MPR-TSA4. NCBI lineage: Bacteria > Bacillati > Actinomycetota > Actinomycetes > Micrococcales > Microbacteriaceae > Microbacterium > Microbacterium sp. MPR-TSA4. The sequence goes on along the minus strand of NZ_JBXAFF010000024.1, from coordinate 30,607 downwards.
GCACGGCGTTGGTCGACGCGTACGCCCTGTTCCCGTCGGGGCTACTTCTGGACACGCCTCCGCAAGGCTGCGGCCCCATCTGATGAACCCATGTCCGCGCCAAAGCGCGGACGCACGGCGCCCCGGTCAGAGTCTCTGCGATTCAGATACCCAGGTGCGCAATTTCCGCGGCGCTGGCGGCCAGCACTCGTCCGTTCGAGTCCACCCGCGGCCCGCTCGCGCGTGTGTTCCTTTTTGCGCTCCCTCGTTTACATGCCGGATACGCGTCTCTGGTAGGAACAGTCTTGCGTGTTCCTTCTCCTCGCACGCACCGTCCCCCCAACAGGAGCTCCTATGAAGCTGTCCGTCATCGGTTGTGGTTATCTCGGCGCGGTGCATGCTGCCGCCATGGCATCCATCGGTCACGAGGTCGTCGGCATCGACGTCGACGAGCGCAAGATCGCCGCCCTGTCGAAGGGGGAGGCGCCGTTCTTCGAGCCCGGTCTGCAGGAGATCCTCACCGCCGGGATCGCGTCGGGCAACCTCAGGTTCACCACCGACATGGCCGACGCGGCCGGCGCGAAGGTGCACTTCGTGGGCGTCGGCACTCCGCAGCAGAAGGACAGCTACGCCGCCGACCTCACGTATGTGAACGCGGCGTTCGACGCTCTGCTGCCCTACCTCGCACCCGGCGACATCGTCGCGGGCAAGTCGACCGTCCCGGTCGGAACGGCCGCGAGCCTCGCGCCGCGGGTGTCGGCGACCGGAGCGACGCTGGTCTGGAACCCGGAGTTCCTCCGTGAGGGCTATGCCGTCCAGGACACCGTCGACCCCGACCGCCTCGTCGCGGGCGTCCCCGCCGGTGACGAGGGAGAGGTCGCGGCATCCGTGCTGCGCGAGGTCTACCACCCGTCCGTCGCCAAGGGCACGCCGTTCATCGTCACCGACTACGCGACCGCCGAACTCGTCAAGGTGTCGGCGAACGCCTTCCTCGCGACCAAGATCAGCTTCATCAACGCCATGGCCGAGATCGCCGAGGTGACCGGAGCCGACGTGACCCAGCTCGCCGACGCCATCGGCCATGACGCCCGCATCGGCCGGCGCTTCCTCGGCGCCGGCATCGGCTTCGGCGGCGGGTGTCTGCCGAAGGACATCCGCGCCTTCTCCGCGCGAGCCGAGGAGCTCGGCCGGGGCGAGTCGGTGGCGTTCCTGCGACAGGTCGACGAGATCAACCTGCGACGCCGCGACCGCGCCGTGCAGCTCGTCGTGGATGGTCTCGGCGGCTCGGTCTACGAGAAGAACGTGACGGTGCTCGGCGCGGCGTTCAAGCCGCACTCCGATGACATCCGCGACTCGCCCGCACTCGACGTCGCCGTGCGCCTGCACGGCCTCGGTGCGAACGTGACCGTGACCGACCCGGCCGCGATCGAGAACGCGCGGCGCATCCACCCTCAGCTGACCTACGTCGACGACCGCGACGACGCCATCCGCGATGCGGATGCGCTCGTCCTCGTGACCGAGTGGGACGAGTACCGCCGCGAGCTGCCGCCGGAGCACGCGTCGTCGCTCACCGCGGGGCGCGTGGTCGTCGACGGGCGCAACGGGCTCGACGCCGCCGCCTGGCGCGCCGCGGGCTGGACGTACTACGGGATGGGGCGCCCCTAAGCCGCATGCCGTGACGGAGGAGTCCCGACGGCGTCGCTCTCGCGGAGCGGCGGAGTTCGTCGCCGCGAGGTGGTGGCGGGAGTGGTGGGATGCGGTCTCGGCCGGCGCGCTGGTCGCTGTGTCGGTGATCCTCGCCGTCATCATCTGGGCGAAGCCTCTGCCGGACGTGTCGCCGGCCCGCGCCGCGACCGGCGTGCTCGTCCGGACATTCGAACGAATGTCCGGGGGTCGCGGCATGATGGACGCATGACGGAGTTCACGCCGGGGGGCGTCTTCCAGGCTGATGCGGGCGGCGGGTACGTGACCGCGCTCGCCGGCCTCGTATCCGACGCCGAGGGGGTGGCGGCCGCGTTGACGCAGGCGCAGGTCGCCGAGGTCCGGATGCTGGCGCGCGCCGGTCGACTCGCGGAGCGTGAGGCGGCCGGCCAGCGCGGATCGGTGCGGGAGCACGACATGGTGCTGCGCTCGATCGCCGCGGAGCTCGGCGGGGTGCTGCGGGTGACCGACCGCACGGTGCAGCAGCGCATCGGTGAGGCGCGCGAACTCGTCGAGGGCTTTCCGGCGACGCTCGACGCCTGGGAAGGGGGAAGGATCACGCGCGGCCATGTCCGCGTGATCGTCGACGCGGGCGCGGTGGTTCCCGTCGATCGGCGGCCCGACTTCGAGGCCGAAGCGATCCGGCGCTGCGAGGGCGACACTCCCAACCGGGTCCGCGCCGCCGTCGAGATCCTCGCCGAACGCGCGGCGGAACGTTCCTTCACCGACCGGCACCGCGACGCGAGCGCCGGCCGACGGGTTCGCGTCGTTCCCGGCGCGCACGGGATGTCCGACGTCGTCGCCACCGTGCCGACGGTGATCGCCGACGGCATCCTCGATCGGCTGACCCGGCAGGCGACCGTGATCGTCGATGCCCGCGAGCCGGGCGACGACGACGCGCGTTCGGTGGACCAGATCCGCGCCGACGTGCTCAGCGACCTGCTCCTGACCGCCACGCCCGCCCTCGACCCCACCGCCCACGGCGACGGCCCCGGTGTGCTGGGCGGCATTCGTGCCCAGGTACAGGTGGTGGTGCCGGTCCTCGCGCTCCTCGGAGCGGACGAGGGCCCGGTCGACCTCGTCGGACGTACCCCGGTGGATGCCGAGACGGCGCGGTGTCTCGCGGCCAACGCCCCCAGCCTCTCGCGCGTGCTCACCGACCCGATCGACGGCACGGTCGTCGCGGTCGACCGCTACCGGACGCCCTGGCCGCAGCGGCGGTTCCTGCGGGCGCGCGATCAGCACTGCCGGTTCCCCGGATGCCGGCGGGCGGCGATCCGCTGCGAGATCGACCACACCGTCGATGCGGCTCGAGGCGGACCCACCGCGCTCTGGAACCTCGCGCACCTCTGTCAACGACATCATTCGATGAAGCAGTTCACCCCCTGGGCGGTGCGACAGCGCGGGAGGGGAGTGCTCGAATGGACCTCGCCGACGGGGCGGGTCTACCGAGAAGATGCGCCGACTCCGCTCGTCGCCTTCGTGGCCGATGCCGTCGCGCCGCCCACGAGAACGTCCCCGCCGGGCCGCAACGCGACCGCCGTCGTGGCGGCACCGTTCTGAGCGTCGACGTCGGGTCGTGAGTGGGCTGGATGCCGCGTGGTCCCGAGTGGGCCGCCGTCGCGCAGGTCGGCGACGGCCTCAGGCGCGGCGTTCCTGTCCCGCTGACGGCGCCACCCCGGGCACGTCCTCGAGGGCGTAGTACACCGGGATGCCCCTCGCCTCGGCGATCGCGACGTCCTGGTCGGCTCCCCGGGACGCGCCGGGAAGGCGCAGCACCGCATCGCACCGCTGCAGCAGGCGCTCCGCCGTCGGGTACATGACCTGCGCGGCAAGCGGATCGGTCGGTCCCGACGCGCCGGCGCTCTCCAGCACCGGCAATGCGACCCACTCGCCGATCATCGGCACGTGCCCCGCCTGGAACAGCGGCCAGGCCGCCGTCTCCAGGCGTTTCAGGTTCTGCGCCATCCGGGCGGGGTCGCCGTCGGTGCCCGATGCGTACGGGCCGGCGATGAGGATCATGAGAGATGCGGTCATGTCGGCTACAATACGACAAGAACGTGCAAAAAAAAGAAGGAACGTGAATGCTCGCTGCCGCCCGCAGAGACCTGCTGCTCGATCGCCTCCGCCGCGACGGTCGCATCGTCGCCAAGGAGATCGCCGCGGAGCTCGGCCTGTCCGAAGACAGCATCCGCCGCGACCTGCGCGACCTGGACGCCGCGGGTCTCGCCGTCCGCGTGTACGGCGGCGCCCTGCCGGCATCCCCGGCCGTCGTCGACTACGCCGCCCGCACCGGCGTCGCCCCCGACAGCAAGCGCCGGGTCGGGACGGCCGCGGCAGCCCTCATCGAACCGGGCGCGACGGCCATCCTCGACGGCGGCACCACGAGCCTCGCCCTCGTCGCCGCACTCCCGCGCAGCCAGCCGGGCACGATCATCACCCACAGCCCGACGATCGCGGCGGCACTGCTCGACCACGCGGTCGACGTCTTCCTCATCGGTGGCCAGCTCTTCAAGCACTCGGCGGTCGCGTGCGGCGCCGCCGCTGTCGAAGCGGCGAACCGCATCAGCGCCGACCTCTTCTTCCTGGGAGTGACCGGCATCCATCCCACCGCGGGACTCACGACCGGTGACGCCGACGAGGCCGCCATGAAGCGCACCCTCGCCGCGCGCGCCGCCGACACCTACGTGCTCGGCAGCGACGAGAAGATCGGCACCGCCTCGCGCTACGGCGTGCTCGGCCTCGACGCCGTCACGGCGATCATCGCCGACATCCCCGACACCGACCCCGGCGCTCGTGAGCTCGTGGAGGCCGGGGTCGCCCTCATCCACACGCGGTGAGGCGCGGCGCACGAACCCCCGCCGCCTCCCCGCCCGCAGGGCCTCACACCGCGATCATCACGAGACTCGCGATCGTCCCCACCGGGTGGTCGGGTCGCACCGACAGCGTCGCCTGATTGGCGCGCACGACGTTGCGCCGGGCGGTGCCCGGGGCCGCCTCCTCCGGCGCCGGCCCGCCCGTCAGCTGCGCCAGCTCGCGGCGACGCTGATCGTGGCTCGTGTGGAGTCCGTCGTCGCTCACCGAGACGGTCGTGCGGTGGTGGTCCCGGTGCGCCCGCACCACCACCTTCCCCGCCGTGGCGCAATGGCCGATCGCGTGCGAGAGGAGATCGGCGAGCACCTGACGCAGCTCCGCCTGCTCGAAGCGCACCCGCCCGCATCCCTCGTCGATCACCTGGAGCGTGACGCCCCGCGCCGCCGCGACGGCCAGGAACACGGAGCACACGTCGGCCAGGGCCGAGGAGAGATCGGCCGGCGGAATCGATCGGGCGATGTCTTCGCGGGCCGTGCGGAAGAGGTCGTCCACCGTGTCGACGAGCTGACCGGTCACCCGCGTCAACCGCTCGCCGATCTCCCCCAGATGGGCATCCGTCTCCAGCAGCTCGGCGTAGCCGGCCACCGTCGTCAGGTGTCCGCGCAGGCGGTGTGCGGCGTCACGGAGGAAGTCGTCGCGGATGCGGGCCGCCTCGAACATCACCGTCATGTCGCGTGCGACGATGACCGCGCCGCGACGGGTGCCGCGCGCGTCCGCGTAGGGCCGGGCCGTGATCGACATCGCCCGCTGGTCGTCGCCCTCTCCCACCCACGTCGTATAGGGGATGCGGGAACCGGCGTGCGTGACGTGGTGCAGCAGGGGAGGGCCGACGGTGATCGGGGTCACGCGGTCGGCATGGAAGAACCGCAGATCGCGGTACTCCGCGTCGGCGCGGATCCGCTCCGGCAGGCCCGCCCGGGCGAAGGCCTCGCGGGCCGCAGCGTTGAGGCGCACCGGGATGCCGCGCTCGTCGGTCACGACGACGGCATCACTGACCGCATCGCTGACCGTCGCGAGGACGGACGCGTCGCTCGCGGCGGCGTGACGTGTCCGCCGACCCCGAGGAGAGGCCGGCTGGTTCGCGCTCCTGCTCGCCAGATTCATGGGTCCCATCCCGTGCTCGCCACGGACTTCCTCCCTCCCCGGTTCTAGCAGAGCGTCGGCGCGGACCTCGCTCTGCGCCGCCCGCCCCTAGGTGGAATCACCGAGCGAATCTGCGCTTCTCCGCCCGAGGACGCCGTGTTCTGCCGACTTTTCGACCGGCGCGTCGAAGCGGATGCGTGACAATGGTGCGCGGCGGGGGAGACGTCGACAGGAGACCTCACATGCGACAAGCGCGCCCCCGACTCTCGTGCCCGCGGCATCCGCGCACCTCGGGCACCTCCACTCTGGTTCCGCGTCCCGCCTCCGTGCCGCGGCCGTGAACGGGCGCCTGCCGACCCTCGACGTGATGGTCGTCGAGGACCAGCCGCTGTTCCGCGAGATGCTCGCGGTGCTCCTGGGCGAGCAGAAGGGTCTGCGCGTGGCGGCGGTCGCGCGCAGCGCCGAAGGCACCCGCATCGTCGACGTCCGCAGCCTCGACGTCGCCCTCCTCGACCTGCGACTGCCGGACGGCGACGGGATCAGCCTCGGCCGCGAGCTCCGCCGCCGTCGTCCCGGTCTCGGGGTGCTGATCCTCTCGGCCTCCGACTCGATCAGCACCCTCCTGGAGGTGCCGGGCGCCGAAGCGGCGGGCTGGGGCTTCCTCTCGAAGAACTCCTCGCTCTCGGCATCCGCGCTCGTGTACGCCATCCGCGCGGTCGCGGCCGGGCGCGCGGTGCTCGACCCCGCGATCCGCGCGCAGCGCGAAGTGCGGCGGAACAGCCCGCTGTCGCGCCTCAGCGCCCGGCAGTACGAGGTGGTCGCCCTGGTGGCCGAGGGGCTCACCAACGCCGCGATCGCCGACCGTCTCGGCATCTCACCGCGGTCGGTCGACGCGCACCTCAACGTCGCGTACGCGGTGCTCGGACTTCCCGCCAGCCGCGAGCGCAACCCGCGCGTCGAGGCGGTGCGCAGCTATCTGGAGCACACCGCGTCGCCCTGGACAGCCGGAGGATGAGCGGCGCGTCGCAGTCGCGCCATCCCTCGTCGGATGCCGCGACGGACCATCGCATCGCGCTGGTCGCGACCGCCGCGGCCACCGTCGCCATCACGCTGTACACCAGCCTGCAGTCGGTGCTGCTGCGCACCTGGGGCAGCGACGTCGGGGTCGCCGCGCCGGCCACGGCGGCCGTCGTCGCGCCGATCGCCATGCTGGCCGCCGTCCACGTGCTGCGCCCCGAGCGCTATGGGCTCCTCGCGCGCTGCGGACTCGTCCTCGTGCTGGCCCTCGGCGCCGCCCTCACCCTGGCGGGGGTTCGCGTCGTCATCTCCCTGCTCGCCGCCGACGACGCGGGCACCTCGGTCGGGGCGGGCGAGTTCGCGAGCGCGACCCTCGCCGCGGCCTGCGCGATCGGGTTGGGTCTCGTGCAGGTCGACGTGGCCCGCCGCATCCGCCATGCCGAGCGCGGGCAATCCGTCGCGCAGGCCCGGGCGGCGGGGCTCGTCGCCGAGCTGCAGGAGGAGGAGCTGCGTCTCCGGTACGAACTGGCCGAGACCATCCACGGCAGCGTGCAGGGCACGTTCGTCGTGATCGAGACGAGGCTGCGCCACCTCGCCGCGGGTGTGCGGCCGCGCGACGAGGACGGTGCGGCCGAGCTCACCGCCATCGCGGGGCAGCTCGAACGCCTGCGGGAGAAAGAGCTGCGGGCGCTCAGCGCTCGGCTCTACCCGGTCGACCTCGAGCGCGGACTGGCGCCCGCCGTGCGCGCCCTCGTCGTGCGCCTGCCGCCCTCGGTGGCCGTGCGGGCGCCCGCCGCCGATGTGCTCGCGACGGTCGAGCACCGGCTGTCGCACGAGGCGAGGGTGCTCGTCATCCGCGTCATCGAGGACGCCCTGTCCAACGCGCTGCGTCACGGCGGCGCCGACGAGATCACGATCGACGCGCGGGCCGATGCCGATCACCTCCGGGTCGCCGTCCGCAACAACGGCGCTCCGCCCCGTCCCGATGCGCCGTGGTCCGGGCTCGCGCGGTTGCGCCGCCGGGCGGAGGTGCTCGGCGGCGAGCTCGCCCTGGTCGCGGGAGCCGGCGCGCGCCCGTCGCCGGGTGCGCGGCTGACGCTCCGGCTCCCGTTGGAAGACGCGCCGCGCTGACGGTCGCGCGGTGGTCGACGCGACCACGGCTCCGGGCGCGCCGCGGGATGCCGCCGCCGACGGTCCGTGGGAGCGCTCACGGATCGACGCGCCCGCCGCGCCCGCCCGGAGCGCTAGGTGATTTCACGTAAAACTCTCGTGAAATCGCGGCGTTCGGTCGGATGCGTGTTTCGGCCTGCGCCACAATGATCCTGCGCGAGGTCATGGGGCCCCGCGTGACCCCTCCGTCCTTGGGAACGGAGCACTCGCGACGCCGCGCAACCCGCTCGATCGGGGTGCGCGCGTGTGCCCGTGGCGGGTCGTGCCTTGGGGAAAGAGGACCAACGATGAGCCGAGCAGGCGGCGCCCGTATCGTCGAGATCTACGTCGACGCGCACTGGCAGACGGCGCCGGCCCGCCGCTACCTCGACCCTCCCACCGCGCGTCAGCTGCGCCTGGAGGGCATCACGATGGTTCGGGTCGTGCCGAGCCTGTGGAGTCGGGTCACCGGTCGCTCGGCCGGCCTGGTCGGACGGGACATCTCGGTCGCCCGCTACCTCGCCACCACGACGCATCGTGGCGACGACGCCTCCCCACCCGCGTGACGGAGGGTCGGCGACCGCTGCGGGTGCTCGTGGTCGAGGGTCAGCCCCTGTTCCGCGATCTTCTCGCGGGTCTCGTCGACCAGCAGCACGACATGCGCACGGTGCGCGCCTGCGCCTCGATGGATGACGCGCTCGCCGCGACCGACCGTGCGATCGATGTCGCTCTGCTCGGGCCGCGCCTGCCCGACGGCGACGGGATCTCTCTCGGGCACGCGCTGCGCGCACGCTCGCCGCGGCTCGGCATCATCGTGCTGTCGGCGCCGGACGTGCACGACCAGCTGCGGGAGGTGCACTGCTCGGAGACCGCCGGATGGGGCGTGCTGTCCAAGAACCTGTCGCTGACGGCATCCGCGCTCGTCTACGCCATCCGCTCCGTGGCGGAGGGGCGCAGCGTGCTCGACCCCGCCATCCGCGCCGAGCGCGCGACGCGTCGCAACAACCCGCTGAGCCGCCTCAGCCCGCGCCAGCGCGAGGTCCTCGCTCTCGTCGCCGACGGGCTGAGCAACGCCGCCATCGCGCGGCGGCTCGCGATCTCGCCGCGTTCGGTCGAAGCGCACCTGCGGACGTCCTACGCCCTGCTCGGTGTCGGGTCCGACCCCGAGCGCAACGCCCGCGTCGAGGCCGCGCGCCGGTATCTCGCGCACGCGGGAGTGACGCCGTTGCCCGGTGCAGGTGAGATTCCTCTCATCTAGCCCCACAACGGGTCCCGCATCGTCGATGATGAGCATGCCCCATCCCCACCAGCGATGTGACCCCACACATCGCCCGGGAAGACGGTCGCCCTGCCCCTGCCGGGGGGCTGCGGCGGGGCGACCGTATCCACTCCGCTCGCCTGCGGCGCACGCGCCGCCTCCCGAGCGTCTGAGAAGCCCGTCCGGGCCGGGCGCGGACCCGCGCGCCCGGGATGTCATACTCGTGCGCATGCGAACACGAGCCGCCGCGGCTGTCGCCGCGCTCGGCGTCCTCGTTGCCGCGCTCGCGGGATGCGCTCCGGACGCTCCGGGCTCCGCGGCCGGCGCGGCGGTCGGTGCCTGCGGACCGCAGGCGCGGGCCGTCGATCCCTCGGCCGACGCCCTCCAGCGGGCACTGGACGACGCGCGACCCGGCGACGTGCTCGCGCTCGCCGCAGCCACCTATCGCGGCCCGTTCACGATCACGACCTCCGGCGCCGACGAGCCCATCACACTGTGCGGCACGAGCGCGTCGGTGCTCGACGGGGGATCGGTCGACAGCGGCTACGCGTTGCACCTCGACCACGTCGCCGACTGGGTGCTCACCGGTTTCCGGGTGACCGGCGGGCAGAAGGGGATCGTGCTGGACGGTGTCGCCACGACGACCCTCACGGGTCTGGAGGTGTCCGGCACCGGCCAGGAGGCGGTCCACCTCCGCGCGGGCAGCAGCGACAACGTGATCGACGGACTGGTCATCCACGGCACCGGCCGCTCCACGCCGGAGTTCGGCGAAGGCGTCTACATCGGCACCGCCGCATCGAACTGGTGCACCGTCACCGCGTGCGAACCCGACCGCAGCGACCGCAACCGGGTGACCGGCACCACCGTCTTCGACGTCACCGCCGAGGCCATCGACGTCAAGGAGGGCACGTCGGACGGCGTGATCACCGGCAACACGCTCTCCATCGCGGATGCCGCCGCCGTCGACTCGGTGGTCGACCTCAAGGGCACCGGCTGGCTCGTGGCGGACAATCGCCTCACCGTCGCGGCAGGCGACGGCATCCAGATCCACAGCATCTCGACTCCGGTCGAGGTCCGCAGCGGTGCGTCGAACACCGTGTCACGGAACACCTTCGACCTCTCGGCATCCGCCGTCGCCGTCACCGTCGTCGGCGCCGCGCGGCGGGCGGGCAACACGGTCACGTGCGACAACGTGTCCGACGGTGCCTCGACCCCGCCGCCGATGTCGCCGTCCTGCCGCTGATTGCTGCCTGCGCGCGTGCGTGCGTGCGCGAACACGCCGTAGATATGCTGTGCACGATGTGGGGACCCCCCGAAGCCCCGGAGGATCGATGGAACTGCTGACTCAGCATGCGCTCTGGATGCTGCCCTTCGGCGTGCTCGGGTTGATCTCCTGGTCGTTCTGGATCCTCCGCAAGGTGCTCGCGATGATGACGCGACCGGTCGTCAACGACTATCGCACCACCGTCACCGTCGTCGTGCCGTCGTACCACGAAGACCCCGACGTCCTCATCCGCTGCCTGCACACCTGGCATCGCCAGGGGCCCTCGCGGATCATCATCGTGCTCGACGTCGCCGACCTGGAGGCGAAGGCCAGGATCGACGCCCTGGCCCTCCGCGGCGTCGAGGCGGTGCTGTTCCACCACCACGGCAAGAGATCGGCCCTCGGTCACGGGATGCGGATGGTCGACACCGAGCTCGTCATCTTCGTCGACAGCGACACGGCGTGGGAGGAGGGGATGCTGGACGCGATCCAGATGCCCTTCATCGACCCCGCGGTCGGCGCCGTCAGCACGCGGCAGAACGTCTACCGCCCGCGGTCGAGCGTGTGGCGGCGGGTCGCCGACTGGATCATCGACCTCCGCTACTACGACTACGTTCCGGCCATGGCGCGCTACGGGGGCGTGATCTGCGCGTCCGGCCGCACGGCGGCGTATCGAGCGGCCGTGATCGTCCCACAGGTCGAGCAGCTCGAGCACGAGGTCTTCTTCGGCCGCGAGTGCGTCGCCGGCGACGACGGGCGGATGACCTGGCTGGTGCTCTCGCAGGGCTTCCGCGTCACCCACCAGGACAATGCGCGCGCCCTCTCGATGTTCCCCTCCACCTTCCGCGCCTTCGTGAAGCAGCGGGTGCGGTGGAGCAGGAACTCCTACCGCTGCTACCTCACGGCCATCGGGAAAGGATGGGTGTTCCGCACGCCCTTCATCTCTCAGCTGACGATGATGCAGATCCTGATGACGCCGTTCACGATGGGAGTGGCGGTCGCCTACATCATCCTCTCGATCCGCTCGCCCCAACCCGCCCTCGCCCTCCTCCTGGCGTTCGTGTGGGTCGTCATCGGTCGCGGCATCCGCGGCGTCTCGCACCTCTGGCGTCGCCCCGAGGACATCGTGGTCCTGCCGCTCGTGGCCGCCGTCACGATCCTCATCGCCCTGCCGATCAAGGTCTATGCCCTGTTCACGATGAACAAGCAGGGCTGGCTCACCCGCTCCGCCACGCAGCAGGGCGGCGAGGGGCAGTCCGAGGCGAGTCTGGACGGCCCTCCGGCGGCGACGGCCGCGTCATGAGCGCGCCCGACGGCTTCACCCGCGAAGAGCGCGGCGACACCACGCTCACGCGCCACGTGCTCGGGCGGGTGGTCGTGGTGTCGGCGATCGCCGTCTTCGTCCTCCTCATCGTCTTCGTCGGCCCCCTCATCCACCAGAAGGGGTACCCGTGGGATCAGGCGTCGCCGACGGCCGCGCCCGTGCCGACGCTTCCTCCGGGAACCGCCACCGCCGTGGCGACGGCGATGAGCGGCCTCGCCGCGCAGGTCACCGCCGGCACGTACGCGCCGCCCGTCGCCCCCGATCCCGCCGTCGCCGTCGCCCGCGAGGACGGACGCCTCGCGGGGCTGAGCCGCGTCGCGCCGGGCGACCCGGCGGCGCTCTCGACGTTCGGCACCGTCGTGCTCGCGGCCCGCGACGCGCCCTACGGACTGAGCGACCTCGTGGATGCCGGCGCCGCCGCCCCCGACGGCGAGAACACGTGGGCCCTCACGCGCAACGTCGTCGTCCGTGCCGGTGCCACCCTCTCCCTCGTGCAGCCCGGTGCGACGCTGCGGTTGCACAGCGGGTCGGACGGCTTCGTCAGCATCGTCGCCTGGGGCGGGTCGCTCGACCTGCACGGGGGCGCCGATGCGCCGCTCACGATCACGGGGTGGGATGCCGAGGCCGGCGCCCCCGACGACGCCACCGACGATGGGCGTGCCTACCTCCGCGTGCGCGACGGGGTGCTGACGATGTCCGACGTGCACGTGGACCACCTCGGGTTCTGGAGCGGACGCACCGGCGGGCTGGCCGTCACCGGCAGCGACACCGGATCGGCGCGGGCCGACCTCGCGCGGGTGTCCAGCGAGGACTCGCACTACGGGCTCTTCCTCTCGGGCGTCGTCGACACCACGGTGACCTCCTTCTCGTCGATCGCCGCCGAGGTCTCCGGCGTGGCCGTCACCGGCCAGTCGCAGCGCGTCGCGCTCTCGGGCGTGGACGTCGACGCGTCCGGCGATGACGGCATCCAGGTGGGCGGCGGCTCCTCGACCGTCGGCATCGGCGACGCGACCGTTTGCGATTCGGGCGAGTACGGCCTGCGCCTGAGCGGACGGGCGCTCGCGACGGGGCCGACGGCCGCCGGCTACGGCACCGACCGCAGCAGCGGGTTCGCCGTCAAGGGAGGAACGTTCGCGGACAACGCCCGCGGCGGACTGCTCCTCGAGGAGGCGGACGGCACGATCCTCACCGGCGTCACGGCCCGCGAGACCGCCGCCGCCGTGCGGGCCAACGGCCCCGCGAAACGCCTCGAGATCGTCGGCTGCGATCTCACCTCCTCGGCGGAGCCCGCCGTCGTCATCGCCGACGGCGTCGTGCCGGCCGTGGTCACCGGCAACGTCCTCCACGGGCAGGGGGCGGCGCTCCGGGTCGCGGCCTCGGTCGCCGACGTGGAGCACAACGACATCACCGTCGGGCTCGGGAACGCGGTCGCCGTCGTGGGGGAGGGCCGTGTCACCGTCGCGAAGAACGTCCTCGGCGGCATCGGTCAGGATGCCGTCGCGACCTCGGACGGTGCCGCCCCGACCGTCCAGGGCAACGACACGCGCACGTGGGAGTTCCGTTCCGACTTCGTCACGTGGCTCAACGCCCACCCCATGGCGTGGATGTGGCTGTCGGTGCTCGTCATCCCCCTGGTCGGCGTGCCGCTGCTGTGGCGTCGGCGCGTGCGGCACCGGCAGCTCCGACGCCTGCTGGAGCAGGCGATCGTGCAGTACGGCCAGCAGCGGATCGCGGCCTACGGCGTCGATGAGACGGTGACATCGACGGAGGAGCCCGCAGCCGCGCCGGCGACGGCGCCGGCATCGGCCGAGCCTGCGGTCACCCCCGAGGCGCCCGCCGAGCCCGCGCCGCAAGGACCTCGGACGCCGCCGCCCGCGCGGCCGCACCCGGCGCGACCGGCCACGAGCGCGCGCGCCTCCGCCTCCGCCTCCGCCTCCGCACCGTCACCGGGCATCGCGGCGGACGCCGGCGCCGCATCCGGCGCGCCGGTATCGCGTCCCCGCTCGCTCGCCGATCTGCGCACCGGCGCGCTCGCCGACCGCGACTTCGACTCGATGCGACAGTTCGCCGTGGCCGCCGTGCTCGAGGCGGGCTATCCGCTGTCGACCATCTCGCGGATGTTCCGCGTCCCCGCGTGGCGCCTGCAGACGTGGCTCGAGGAAGCGGTCGAGGAGGCCTCGCGCCCTCCGGAGCCCGGCGTCCGCCCGCGTCGCTAGCCGCGCGGCGGCTCGGGAGCGTCCGCGGGCGGCCGCGTGCGTGCACGCGCGAGCCGCTCGGCGAGGGCGGCCAGCAGCATCCCCGCGCACGCACCCGCCGTGTTCGCCACGACGTCGAGCACGCTCGGCGTGCGGGCGGCGAGCGCGACCGCCTGGCCGGTCTCGATGACGACCGTCGTGAGGAACGCGATCGGCAGCACCATCCAGCGCCGGCGTCGCAGGATCACGGTCAGCAGGAACCCCAGCGGGACGAACATGACGATGTTCGCCACGAACTCGATCCGCGCGGAGGTCAGCGCGGGAAACAGCGCCGTCACCGCCCGCAGGAAGGGGCGCGCGCCAGAGTCGACGGGCACAGGCCAGAACGCGACGAGCGCCAGGGCGACCGCGTAGACCGACAGCCAGGCGAGGGGATCCCTCACGCGCGCCGCCCACCGGGTGCGGCGGTGTGCCGGAGCGGGCTCGTCCGTCATGTCAGGCTCCTCGAATCGGGGCCGCTCCGGTGCGACGGAATAGACGCTGGATTATAAGGAACTTCCTCTCCCCATCATGTAGACGAATGGCTACACTGACTACTACTTGGGGGTAGGAATGTTGGGGTGCACCTGATGGCCCGCGGTGGGTCGCGCACGATCAACGTCGTGTCAGCGTACTGGGATGCGGCGGGAAGCGGTCGTTTCTTCACGCGCTGGAGCGCCATCGTGTCGCTGCCGATCGCGACGCTCCTGCTCGTCCCGGTCGTCGACGGCCGTCCGGACGGTTACGGCCAGGGCGTCGCGGCCGCCGCGATGGCATGGACCCTGCTGGCACTGCCCGTCCTCGCCGTCGCCGCAGCCGAACGCCGCATGCGCGATCACCGTGCGCGCGGCATCCTCGTCACGACGACCCTCGTCGCCGTCGCCCTCGTCCGTCCGGTCCTGAACGAGATGCTCGTGGGCATCGTCTTCCACGGCCACTCGAACGGCGTGTGGCTCGCCCGCACGGGCACCAACCTCGTCGTCGCGTTCGGCCTCTTCTCCCTGATCGCGATCATCACGACCGAGTACTCCCAGACGCGGGCCACGGTCGACCGGCTCGCGCACGCCCTCGGTCGACTGGATGCCGCGAGCCAGCAGGTCCTGAACGACGAGCGGGATGCGCGACTGGTCGTGCGCGGCATGGTCGCCGAGCTGCGCACCGAACGCGACGCGATGCTCGCCGGCACCGTCGACTTCGACGCCGTCCGAGACTTCTCCGAGCAGGTGCGCACCGCCAGCCACCGCCTCGAGGAGCTGGCTGCGGCCAGCCCTCCGGTGCCTGCGCTGTGGACGCCGCGGCCGCTGTCGGCCGCGCGCCGCCGTGGCGTGGAGCGGCTGCAGCCCACGCCGCTGCTGTGGGTCGGCGTCCTCTACCTCTTCATGTGCGCGCCGTTCCTGGTCACGCTGCCCGACGTCGTGGGTGTGCTCGCCGCGGCCGTCGCGGTCGTGCTCGTCGACCTCGCCGCCGGCGCCGTGCTGCGCGCGCTGCCGACGGCTGCGCCGCGCACCCGCGGCATCGCCTTCCTGCTGGTCTGGATCCTCGCCGGCGCCGCCACGACCGCCGTCGGACACCTGCTGCTGCCCGACACGGGCGCCATCATGCTGATCCCGCTGGTCGCGATGCCGCTCGCCGCGACCGTCCTGGCGCTCGCCATCGACACGCGCCGGCGCGCACGCGAGGAGGCGGCGCGCTCCACCGTCGAGCTCGCCCGCGCCGCGGGGGAGTTCGCCGACCGCACCCGCCGCGCGCAGCTGCCGCTGCTCCAGGCGGCATCCACCCTGCACGGACGGGTGCAGGGGCGGTGCGTGATCTTCGCGGCACACGTCGACGAGAACGCCCCGACGGCGCGGGAGATCGCGCGCTTCCGCTCCGAGACGGATCGCGCCCTCGACGAGGTCATCGCCCCGGTGCGCGCCGCCGAGATCGAGTCGGGCGGCGAGCTGCGACGCATGCTGGCGGGCTGGGAGCCCATCATGCATCTCGACACCCGCATCGACGACGGTGCCGTCGCTGCCGTCGAACGCTCCGAGGCGGCACCGATCGTCACCGAGGTCGTCAACGAGGCCCTCGTCAACGCGGTCAAGCACTCCGGTGCGCGCGCGGCGCGCATCGAGATCACGACAGGCGCCGACGGCGTGCTGCACGTGCGTGTCGCGTCCTCCGGCGCGCTGCCGCGCGCCGTCATGCCGATGCGCCCGTTCGCGGGCCGCACGCTCCTGTATCAGGAGGGCGACGACGTCGTGCTCGAGTCGATGATCCCGGCTCCGGCGCTCGCGGCGCACGCCTGAGTCCGCCCTCGTCGGCCACGTCCGCGCTCGTCATCGAGCCGTCGCATCCCCGTCACAGACGATGTGACGTCGTTCGCTATGCTCGCGATACGCGCGCGTCCCCGGACGCCTCGGAGCACACCCCCCTACGCCCCGCAGGAGATCGCATGTCCCCCCGTTACAAAGCCGTCATCCCCGCCGCCGGTCTCGGCACGAGGTTCCTTCCCGCCACCAAGGCGATGCCGAAGGAGATGCTCCCCGTCGTCGACAAGCCGGCCATCCAGTACGTCGTCGAGGAGGCGGTCGCCGCCGGCATCCGCGACGTGCTGATCATCGTCGGCCGCAACAAGAACAACATCGCCAACCACTTCGACTCGGTTCCCGAGCTCGAGACGGCGCTGACGACGAAGGGCGACACGGCCAAGCTCGGCAAGGTCGCCCACTCCTCGCAGCTCGCCGACATCCACATCACGCGCCAGGGCGAGCCGCGCGGCCTCGGTCACGCCGTCTCCCGCGCCGCCTCGTACGTCGGCGACTGCTCCTTCGTCGTCATGCTCGGCGACGACCTGATCGACGAGCGCGACCCGCTGCTGCCGACCATGCTCGCGGTGCACGAGCGCACCGGCGGAGCGGTCGTCGCCCTGATGGAGGTCGACCCCGAACAGGTGCACCTCTACGGCGTGGCCACCGTCGGCGACCGCGACCCCGACGGCTCGTACCGGGTGCTCGATCTGGTCGAGAAGCCGTCCCGCGAGGAGGCGCCGTCGAACCTCGCGGTGATCGGCCGGTACGTGCTCGGCCCCGAGGTCTTCGGCGTGCTCGCGCACACCGCTCCCGGCAAGGGCGGCGAGATCCAGCTCACCGACGCCCTCCGCGAGCTCGCGGCCGACCCCGAGGGCCCCGGCGTCTACGGCGTCGTCTTCAGCGGTCGCCGGTACGACACGGGCGACCGGGTCGACTACATCAAGGCGATCCTGCAGCTGGCCGTGGACCGCGACGACCTCGGACCCGAGCTACGACCCTGGATCAAGCAGTTCGCAGCGGGCCTCGCGGCGACGGATGTTTCTCCGGCCGGGGCTACGGTGCAGAGCCCCTCCGCCCGGTAGGCTGGTTACCGATAAACGCGGCGCCGTCACCGGCGTCCGCTGAAGATCCCTCAGCCCCCGGTAGTGTCCCCACACGACCGGTTGGCGGTCGCCGACCCCCCGCGTGCGGCCGCCGCGACCGAGGGGCCCGGAGTATCCCTTCGGCCCCTCGGTCGCCCTTTTTCTCACGGCGCCCGTCGTACGTCCGGTTTTGCCGCGGCATCCGCATGGCGTAGACTCTCCCTTTGGTGCTCGCGCTGCCTGCGGCCGGCACCGCGAACGTGAGCCCTCCACTGGCGTGTTCCCCTGCATCGTGCACCGTCACCGCGCAGCGAACCACCCCGGAGCGGGATTCACGAACCTCTCCGTTCGAATCAAGAAAGCAGCACTACTGTGACGCGCACCTACACCCCCAAGGCCGGTGAAGTGACCCGTGAGTGGGTCGTCATCGACGCGACCGACGTCGTCCTCGGACGCCTCGCCTCGCACGCCGCCGCCATCCTCCGCGGCAAGCACAAGCCCACCTTCGCGAACCACATCGACACCGGTGACTTCGTCATCGTCGTCAACGCCGAGAAGGTCGCCCTCACGGGTCAGAAGCTCCAGAAGAAGATGGCCTACCGCCACTCGGGCTACCCGGGCGGCCTCACGGCCACCTCGTACGCCGAGCTCCTCGAGAAGAACCCGGTCCGCGCCGTCGAGAAGGCGATCCGCGGCATGCTCCCCAAGAACAGCCTGGGCCGCCAGCAGCTGTCGAAGCTGAAGGTCTACGTGGGCGCCGAGCACCCGCACGCGGCCCAGCAGCCCACCCCGTACACCTTCGGCCAGGTCGCCCAGTAAGCGCGCCGAGAGACATAAGGACAACTCATGGCGAAGATCGCTGACTCCATCGAAGAGAACACCCTCGACAACGCGGAGAGCTACACCACCGAGAGCGCCCCGGTCGAGGCCGCTGCCGCGCCCCGCCCGGTGCTGTCGGTTCCCGGTGCCGCCGTCGGCCGCCGCAAGCAGGCCATCGCGCGCGTCCGCCTCATCCCGGGCTCCGGCACCATCACGGTGAACGGTCGCACCCTCGAGGACTACTTCCCCAACAAGCTGCACCAGCAGCTCATCAACGACCCGTTCACGGTCCTCGACCTCGCCGGTGGCTACGACGTCATCGCGCGCATCTCCGGTGGTGGCCCCTCGGGCCAGGCCGGCGCTCTGCGCCTGGGCATCGCCCGTGCGCTCAACGAGATCGACGCCGAGAACAACCGCCCGACCCTGAAGAAGGCCGGCTTCCTCTCGCGCGACGCTCGCGTCAAGGAGCGCAAGAAGGCCGGTCTCAAGAAGGCCCGCAAGGCTCCGCAGTACTCGAAGCGCTAAAGCTTCATGGCGCTGTTCGGGACGGACGGTGTGCGGGGCCTGGCCAATGGCCCCCTCACCGCCGACCTCGCGCTCACCCTGGCCCAGGCGACTGCCGTCGTCCTGGGCCAGGGCCGTATCGCCGAGGCGCGCAAGGCCGCGGGAAAGCGGCTCACCGCCGTCATCGCGCGTGATCCCCGCGTGTCGGGCCAGTTCCTGTCCGCGGCGGTCGAGGCGGGTCTCGCCTCCTCCGGCGTCGACGTGCTCGATGCGGGAACGCTGCCCACGCCGGCCGCGGCCTACCTCATCGGCGACATCGACGCCGATTTCGGGGTCATGATCTCGGCATCCCACAATCCGGCGCCCGACAACGGCATCAAGATCTTCGCGCGCGGCGGCGTCAAGCTCCCCGATCAGGTCGAGCGGCGCATCGAAGAGGCGATGTCGGGCGAGAAGCTGCGCCCGACCGGCGGCGACGTCGGTCGTGTGGTGCGCTTCTCGGATGCCGAGGACCGCTACGCGATCCACCTGCTCGCCTCCCTTCCCCACCGCCTCGACGGCCTGCACGTCGTGCTCGACTGCGCGCACGGCGCGGCATCCGGGGTCTCGCCCGAGACGTTCCGCAACGCCGGGGCGAAGGTCACCGTCATCGGCGCGGACCCCGACGGCATCAACATCAACGACGGCTACGGCTCGACGCACATGGAGCGTCTCGCCGCGGAGGTCGTGCGCACCGGCGCCGACGTCGGCATCGCCCACGACGGCGACGCCGACCGCTGCCTCGCGGTGGATGCCGACGGCACCCTGGTGGACGGCGACCAGATCATGGCGATCCTCGCCGTGGCGATGAAGCGCGACGGGCGGCTGAAGAACGACACGCTCGTCGCGACCGTCATGAGCAACCTCGGACTGCACCGCGCGATGGCCGCACAGGGCATCGCCGTCGAGCAGACGGCCGTCGGCGACCGCTACGTCCTGGAGCGGATGAACGAGGGCGGCTACTCGCTCGGCGGCGAGCAGAGCGGGCACGTCATCATGAGCCGCTACGCGACCACCGGCGACGGGGTGCTGACGGGCCTGCACCTGTGCGCCGAGATGGCCCGCACGGGCCGGTCTCTCGCCGAGCTCGCCGCGGTGATGACCGTGTTCCCGCAGGTGCTCATCAACGTGCGCGGCGTCGAGCGCTCGCGCGCGACCGATGCGGACGTCCTGGCGGGCGTGCAGGTCGCCGAAGCGGCCCTCGGCGACAGCGGACGGGTGCTGATCCGCCCCTCCGGCACCGAGCAGATGGTGCGGGTGATGGTCGAAGCAGCCTCGCAGGAGGACGCCCAGCGCATCGCCGACGAGCTCGCGGACATCGTCCGCGGCTGAACGCCGTGGGCGCCGCACGTTAAGCGTCTGTTAAACGTCGCCGCAGCAGTGGCGCCGTGATCGGCGGCGACTCTACCCTGGGCGTGCACTCACATGCCCATTCCCCGCGCCCTGACCCGACAGGGACGGGGTGCGACGGGTTTGACGACTGGGGTGCGCGACCCCTCCGTCGATGTCCCCCCGCATCCCCCAGACGGAGGGGTCGCTCCCCCTCCTGACCCGGGGATGCCGCGCGCGGACGGCCGGGGAAGCTCCCGACCGGTCGATGCGCGGCGTCAGGCCGGTTCCTGCCAGCTCAGCGACTCGATGTACCGCAGCAGCACGCCCTCACGCAGGGCCCACGGGCTCACCTCGAGCTCGTCGACGTCCAGTGCGGTCATCGCGGTGTGCAGCACGACGGCCGCCGCGACGATCTGGAACGTGCGATCGGCGGTGATGCCGGGCAGCTCCTGCCGAGCGGATGCCGGGATGCGCGCGAGCCGCGGGATCCACGAGCCCAGCGCGCCGCGCGGCAGCAGCATCCGCTCGCTGCCGCTCCAGCCGGGGGCGGGATAGCCCGCGAGCTTGGCGAGGGAGCGGATCGCCTTGGACGATCCGACCACGTGATTCGGCCGCGGCTGGCCGGACATGAGCTCGGCGACGGGCGCCAGGACGCCGCGCGCGTGGTCGCGCAGCACCTCGACGGCATCCTCCCCGGGCGGGTCGTGCGGCAGGAACTCCACCGTCGACCTGCCGGCTCCCAGCGGCACGGAGGCGGCGACGTCCGGCAGTTCGTCGGCGCCCGAGGCCACCTCGAGCGATCCGCCGCCGATGTCGAAGAGCAGGATCTGGCCGGCCGACCAGCCGAACCAGCGACGCACGGCGAGGAAGGTGAAACGGGCCTCGGACTCGCCGCCGAGCACCTGCAGCTCCTGCCCGAGCGCCGCCTCGATCCGGGCGATCACGTCGGCACCGTTGGTGGCCTCGCGCACGGCGCTCGTCGCGGTGGCGAGCAGCTCGACGACGTTCTCGGCCTGGGCGACCGCGCGCGCCTGGGTGACGGCATCCACCAGCGCCGTCACGCCCGTCTCGCTGATCGATCCGTCGGGCTCGAGGTAGCGCATCAGGCGCAGCACCGTGCGTTGGCTCGTGGTGGCCTGGGGGCGTCCTCCGGGGTGGACATCGGCGACGAGCAGGTGGACGGTGTTCGAGCCGATGTCGAGGACTCCGAGACGCATGCGTTCAGCGTATCCACAGATGGGTTCCGCGCCGTCACAGCCGACGCGGGCCCGGCATCCCCTCGCGGGGCGGAGCCGCCGCATGGATAGAGTAGGCCCGATGTCCACCGAAGACGAGACGACTGCCATCGACTCGCTGTACCGCGAGATCGACCGTTCCGAGTGGGCCCGGCTGGCGGCCGGCATCCCCACCCCCCTCAGTGAGACCGAGGTCGTGCAGTTGCGCGGCATCGGCGACCGGTTGGACCTCGCCGAGGTGCGCGAGGTGTACCTCCCGCTCAGCCGACTGCTGAGCACCTACGCCGAGAACACCAAGCGGCTGGGCGCCGAGACCGCGGCGTTCCTGGGCGAGCCCGACTCGACGACGCCGTTCGTGGTCGCCGTCGCCGGCTCGGTGGCCGTGGGCAAGTCGACCATCGCGCGGCTGCTGCGCGAGCTGATGAGCCGCTGGCCCGGCACGCCGCGCGTCGAGCTGGTCACGACGGACGGCTTCCTCTACTCCAACGCCGAGCTCGAGCGGCGCGGGCTGATGGCCCGTAAGGGGTTCCCCGAGTCGTACGACCGGCGCGCCCTCGTCAGCTTCCTCACCGAGGTCAAGTCGGGTGCGGCGGAGGTGCGGGCGCCGTTCTACTCCCACGTGCGGTACGACATCGTCCCGGACGCCCACGTCACCGTCCGCCGCCCGGACGTCGTGATCGTCGAGGGCCTGAACGTGCTCTCGCCGCCCCCGACGCCGAACGACGTCGCCGTCAGCGACCTGTTCGACTTCTCGATCTACGTGGATGCCGACGAGGCCGACATCGCGCAGTGGTACGTCGACCGGTTCCTGGCCCTGCGGCGCGGCGCCTTCAGCAACCCCCACTCGTTCTTCAAGGTGTTCGCGGAGCTCTCCGACGAGGAGGCGGTGACCACGGCGCTCGGCTACTGGAACGACATCAACCTGCCGAACCTCCGCGAGAACGTCGCGCCCACGCGGCATCGGGCGACCCTCGTGCTGAAGAAGGCGGCGGCGCACGCCGTCGAGTCGGTGCGGCTGCGCAAACTCTGAGCACAATCTCACGGCGTTTGTGAGGGATCCGCGCAAATACCCGGACCTAGCATGGACCCCATGTGTGGAATCGTCGGATACGTGGGCCCGCGCGACAGCCAGGCCATCCTCCTGTCCGGGCTCGCCCGCCTCGAGTACCGCGGCTACGACTCCGCCGGCATCGCCGTGATCGACGGTCAGGGCGATCTCGACATGCGCAAGCGCGCCGGCAAGCTCCAGGTGCTGCGCGACGACCTCGCGGCCCACCCCATGCCCGACGGCACCACCGGCATCGGCCACACCCGCTGGGCGACCCACGGCGGCCCGACCGACGCGAACGCGCATCCGCACCTGGCCGACGACGACAAGCTCGCCGTCATCCACAACGGCATCATCGAGAACTTCTCCGAGCTCAAGGCCGAGCTGCTCAGCGAGGGCTTCACGTTCCGCTCCGAGACCGACACGGAGGTCGCGGCGGTCCTCCTCGGCCGCGAGTACCAGGCCTCGGGCGACCTCGTCGCCGCGTTCCGCACGGTCGTCGCGCGCCTGGAGGGGGCGTTCACCCTGCTCGCGATGCACCGCGACCAGCCGGGACTCGTCGTCGGCGCCCGCCGCAACTCGCCGCTGGTCATCGGCCTCGGCGACGGGGAGAACTTCCTCGGATCCGACGTCGCGGCCTTCGTGGAGCACACCCGCAACGCCCTCGCGATCGGGCAGGACGAGATCGTGGCGATCACCCCCGCCGGCGTCGAGGTGACCGACTTCGCCGGCGCGCCCGTCGAGGTGGAGCCCTTCGAGGTCGTCTGGGACGCCTCCGCCGCGGAGAAGGGCGGCTGGTCGTCGTTCATGGCCAAGGAGGTCTCCGAGGAGCCCGAGGCCGTCGCGAACACCATCCGCGGGCGCCTCCACGACGCCGCCGTGACCATCCCCGAGCTGGACGGCATGGACGAGCTGTTCACCGGCATCCGTCGCATCGTCGTCATCGCGTGCGGCACCGCCGCGTACGCGGGCCAGACCGGCAAGTACGCGCTCGAGCAGTGGACGCGCATCCCCGTCGACGTCGAGCTCGCGCACGAGTTCCGCTACCGCGATCCGGTGATCGGCGAGGACACCCTCGTCGTCTCGATCAGCCAGTCCGGCGAGACGATGGACACGCTCATGGCGGTCAAGTATGCGCGCGAGCACGGCGCGAAGACGCTGTCGATCTGCAACACGCAGGGCGCGACGATTCCGCGCGAGTCGGATGCCGTGATCTACACGCACGCCGGACCCGAGGTGGCCGTGGCATCCACCAAGGCCTTCGTCGCCCAGATCACCGCGCTGTACCTGCTCGCGCTGCACGTCGCGCGCGTGCGCGGCACCATCTCGCACGCCGAGCAGGCGCTGCACGTGCGCGAGCTGGAGGCCGTCCCCGGCAAGATCCAGCGCGTGCTCGACGAGGAGCAGGCGCACATCGAGCAGTTCTCGCGCTGGATGGCCGACACGCAGTCGGTGCTCTTCCTCGGCCGTCACGTCGGTTACCCGATCGCCCTCGAGGGTGCGCTGAAGCTCAAGGAGATCAGCTACATCCACGCCGAGGGCTTCGCCGCCGGCGAGCTCAAGCACGGCCCGATCGCGCTCATCGAGCCCGGCCAGCCCGTGTTCGTCATCGTGCCGTCGCCGCGCGAGTCGGCCGAGCTGCACAAGAAGGTGGTCTCCAACATCCAGGAGATCCGCGCTCGCGGCGCCCGCGTGATCGTCGTCGCCGAAGAGGGGGATGCCGCGGTGCTCCCGTTCGCCGACGAGGTGCTGCGCATCCCGCTCGCCGGGCCCCTGTTCGAGCCGCTGCTGGCCGTCGTGCCGCTGCACGTGTTCGCGATGGGCCTCGCCACGGCGAAGGGCCTGGACGTCGACCAGCCGCGCAACCTCGCGAAGTCCGTCACGGTCGAGTAACCCGCGCGCCTCGCGCCGCACCGCGAGACGCATCTTGCGTGCCGAGAAACCACTCCGTGGCGGGTTTCTCGGCGCGGGAGTGGTTTCTCGGGAGCGCGAGCGCGGGCAGGCCGGCCGCGGCGATCGGGATGCGGCGCCAGTAGGCTGGCGGGGGCGCGGGCGACGCGGCGTCGACCACAACGCCGCCGAGCAGAACAGGTCGACCACAACGCCGCCGAGCAGAACAGGGGGATGCCGTGATCATCGGAATCGGCGTCGACCTCGTCGACATCCCGCGTTTCGAGCGGTCGCTGGAGCGCACGCCGCGACTGCGCGAGCGCCTCTTCGCGCCCGCGGAGCGTCGCCTGAAGCCGCACTCGCTCGCCGCGCGCTACGCGGCGAAGGAGGCGCTGATCAAGGCGCTCGGCGGCTCGGACGGCGTGCACTGGACCGACATCGAGGTCGCGAGCGAGCCCTCGGGACGCCCCGTCTTCGCGCTCAGCGGCGACACCGCCGCGACGGTCGCCGCCCGCGGCATCGGCATGATCCACCTCTCGCTCAGCCATGACGCCGGACTGGCCGCGGCCTACGTCGTCGCCGAGTCCGCGGTGGGCGGCGGGCCGATCATCCGCGACATCGAGGGGGACGCGTGAGCCGACTTCCGGAGGGCGTGCTGCGCGAAGCGCTCATCGACACGTCCGCGATCAGCGCGAACGTGCGTCATCTGCGACAGCTGACGGCATCCGAGGTCATCGCCGTCGTCAAGGCCGACGGGTACGGGCACGGCGCGGTCCGCTCGGCCCGTGCGGCCCTCGACGGCGGCGCGCGGCGGATCGGCGTCTCGGACATCGACGAGGCGCTCGCGCTGCGACGCGCCGGCATCGACGCCCCGATCCTGGCGTGGCTGCACGCCCCCGGAGCCCGTTTCGCCGAGGCCGCCGGCCGCGGTGTCGAGCTGGGCGTGTCGAGCCTCGACCAGCTGCAGGCCGCCGCGGCCGCGGCATCCGGCGACCGTCCCGTCGGCGTGCACCTCAAGCTCGAGACGGGCCTCGGCCGCAACGGTCTGGCTCCGGCCGCCTACGCCACCGCCTTCGCGGAGGCCGCACGGCTCGAGCGCATCGGGCGGCTGCGCGTCATCGGGATCTTCAGCCACCTCTCCAACGCGTCGGCCGACGACGACCGTGCCGCGATCGGGCGGTTCACCGACGCGCTCGCGCTCGCGGCATCCCACGGCCTCGCCCCGCAGCTGCGACACATCGCCGCCTCGCACGCGGCGATCGCCCTTCCGCAGTCGCGCTTCGGCTGTGTGCGGCTCGGCGTGTCGATCTACGGGCTGTCGCCGTTCCCCGAGCGCACATCGGCAGACCTGGGCCTTCGTCCCGCGATGACGCTGCGCGCGGCCGTCGCCGCCGTCCGCCGGGTGCCGGCCGGGCAGGGCGTCTCGTACGGATACCGTCACCGCACCGCGCAGGAGTCCACGCTGGCGCTCGTGCCGGCGGGGTACGCCGACGGGGTCCCCCGCGCCGCCTCGGGCGGGGCGGCCGTGCGCATCGGCGGCGAGGTGTTCCCCGTCGCGGGCCGGATCGCGATGGACCAGTTCGTCGTCGACGTCGGCGATCATCCGGTCGCGGTCGGCGATGAGGTGGTGCTGTTCGGCGACCCGACCCTCGGCGCCCCGCCGGTGGAGGCGTGGGCGGATGCCGCGGGCACCATCAACTACGAGATCGTGACGCGCATCGGCCCGCGCGTGCCGCGGCGGGAGGGGAGCGCATGAGCGGACTGGACGGATTCCTCGGCGAGCGCGAGGTCGCATCGCCCGCGGACATGGAGGACCTCGGACGCTGCTTCGGAGCGGCCCTGCGCGCGGGAGACCTGGTCGTGCTGACGGGGCCGCTGGGGGCGGGCAAGACCACCCTCACCCGCGGCATCGCCGCGTCCCTCGGGGTGCGCGGACGCGTGCAGAGTCCGACGTTCGTCATCGCGCGGACCCATCCGTCGCTGGGCGACGGCCCCGCCCTCGTCCACGTGGACGCGTATCGTCTCGGCACCGACGGCGAGCTCGACGACCTCGACATCGACTTCGAGAACGCCGTGGTCATCGCCGAGTGGGCGGCGCCCTTCGCGGATGCCGTGGCGGATCGCTGGTGGGAGGTCGAGATCGACCGCGGCTGGAGCGGCACCGGGGTGGACAACGCCTGCGGCACGGCCGGCCCCCACGCGGCCGCGATGGAGGACGCCGCCCCGCGCCTCGTCCGCATCACCCGCCACGGCTGAGCCGTCCTGCCCGCCGGCGCGCGCACCCCGACTACCCTGGAACGATGATCCTCGGTATCGACACCTCGCTCGGCACCGCCGTCGGCATCGTCGATCCCGACGGGGCCGTGCGGGCGGAGAGCGCGAGCGCGAACCCGCTCGGCCATGCCGAGGTCATCGGCGACCTGCTGCGGCAGGCGCTCGTCGAGGCCGAACGCGGTCCGCTCGGTCAGACCGGCGTGAGCGAGCCGGTCGTGCTCACCCACGTCGCGGTGGGCATGGGTCCGGGACCCTTCACGGGGCTGCGGGTCGGCATCGCCGCGGCGCGGGCCTTCGCCCTGGCCCGGGAGCTGCCGGTGGTCGCCGTGCCCAGCCACGACGCCGCCGCTCTCGAGATCCTTCTGGCCATCGCCCTGGTCGACCCGTTCGCCGAGCCGGAGCGGTTCGCCGTCGTCACGGACGCACGCCGGCGCGAGGTCGCGTACTCGGTGTACGAGGGGGTGGATGCCGACGGCATCCCGATCCGCACCGACGGCCCCGCCCTCAGCCCCCGCGCCGACATCGACGACCTCCTCGCCCGCACCGGTGCGGTGCGACACGACGTCGCGGCGGTCAGCGCGCCCGTGCTCGCCGTGCTCGCGGCGCGCGCGGTGGCCGCCGGGCGGACCCTCGCCGGTCCCGAGCCGCTGTATCTGCGCGCTCCCGACGTCACCCTCCCGCGCAGCGCCGCCGCCCGTCCGCCGGGGGCGGCCGGATGAGCCTGCGACCCGCGGCGGCCGACGACCTGCCCGCCATCATGGAGCTGGAGCGCGCCTCGTTCCCGACCGACGCGTGGAGCGCGGCGATGATGCGCGAGGAGCTCGCGTCGCCGCACGCGCGCTACCTCGTCGACGTCGAGGGCGGCCGGCTCGTCGGCTACGGCGGGGTGCGCGCCGTCGCGCGCGCGGCCGACGCCGACATCCAGACGATCGCGATCGCCGCGGCATCCCGTGGACGGGGCCGGGGACGCCTGCTGCTGCGCGCCCTGCTCGACGCGGCGCGCGAGCGCGGCGCCCGCGAGGTGTTCCTCGAGGTGCGCGCCGACAACCCGACGGCGTCCGCGCTGTACCTCTCGGAGGGCTTCATCGAGATCGCCCGCCGTCCCCGCTACTACCAGCCCGACGACGTGGACGCCGTCGTCATGAAGCTCGACCTCGTGGGGTGGGCCGCCGCCCGCACCGCGGCGGCGGGCGCCACCTCGACGGATGCGGGAGCGTGCTCGTGACGGCCACCGAACCCCTCGTCCTCGGCATCGAGACGAGCTGCGACGAGACCGGCATCGGCATCGTGCGCGGCCGCACCCTGTTGAGCAACACGATCGCGAGCTCCATGGACGAGCACGCCCGCTACGGCGGCGTCGTGCCGGAGGTCGCCGCCCGCGCCCACCTGGAGGCGCTGCAGCCCGCGATCGACGCCGCGGTCGCGGAGGCGGGGATCGCTCTGTCCGACCTCGACGCGGTCGCCGTCACGAGCGGACCGGGCCTGGCCGGCGCGCTCATGGTCGGCATCGGCGCGGCGAAGGCGCTCGCCGTCGGGCTGGACAAGCCCCTGTACGCCGTCAACCACCTCGTGGGCCACATCGCCGCCGACCTGTTGACCGGCGACGACGTGGAGTACCCGACGATCGCGCTCCTCGTCAGCGGCGGTCACACCTCTCTGCTGCTCGTGCGCGACCTCGTGTCGGACGTCGAGCTGCTCGGCGAGACGCTGGACGACGCGGCGGGGGAGGCCTTCGACAAGATCGCGCGCATCCTCGGGCTGCCCTATCCCGGCGGCCCGGAGACCGATCGCGCCGCGGCCACCGGAGACCCGGCGGCGATCCGGTTCCCGCGGGGGCTGTCGCGTGCGTCGGACATGGCTGCGCACCGCTACGACTTCTCGTTCTCCGGGTTGAAGACGGCCGTCGCGCGATGGGTCGAGCAAGCCGAGGCCGACGGGCGGGCACCCGAGGTGTCCGACGTCGCCGCCTCGTTCCGCGAAGCGGTCGTCGACGTGCTCGTCACGAAGGCGCTCGACGCGTGCGCGCGTCACGACGTGCCGCGGCTGCTCCTCGGCGGCGGGGTCATCGCGAACCGGCGCCTGCGCGAGGTCGCGCTGACGCGCGCGGCGGAGGCCGGCGTCGCGGTGCGCATCCCGCCGCTCAGCCTGTGCACCGACAACGGAGCGATGATCGCCGCGCTGGCTGCAGAGCTCATCGCTCACGGACGCCCGGCCTCGCACCTCGGCTTCGGTGCGGACTCGACCCTGCCCGTGACCGAGATCCAGGTGGCCGGATGAGCGACGAGCGTACCCCCGCACCTCCGCCCGAGCCGCGCGTCGAGGCGCCCTCCGACGACGTGGCGCCCGCGGCGACCGCGGCGCTCCCCGGTGAGCACCGGGGCGGCTTCCAGCGCGAGTTCACCCAGCCCGTGCCGCTGGCGACGCCCGTGGTCGCGGGGGAGGGGGAGTCGAACTGGATGCCCGAGCCCGAGGTGCGCTGGGCGCCGCCGCCCGAGGTCCTGCCGCGCAGCGCCCCGTGGGCGCTCACCTTCGCCGTGCTGGGCCTCATCGTCTCGATGCTCGTGGGCTGGGGCTTCCTCATCGGCCTCGTCGGCGCGGTGCTGGCGATCGTGGCGATTCGCCGGCCGTGGGAGAGTCGCGCCGTCGCGGTGTGGGCACTCTGTCTGAGCCTGCTCTCGCTCGCCTACAGCGCGGGATGGCTGTGGTGGGCTTCCACCCAGGGGCCTCTGTTCGGCTGACGGCGCCGCCGTGGGGTCACACCCGGTCGGCGAGCACCGCCACCCGTGACGTCCCCGCGCGGGTGAGGATGAGGGTGGCCGTGCCGTGGCCGCGCAGCTTCAGTTTCGTGCGGAGTGCGGCCGGATCGACGTCGACGCCCCGCTTCTTGATCTCGAGCGTGCCGATCTCGCGCTCGCGCAGTGCGCGGGCGAGCGCCTTGACATCGGTCGGCAGCTGCTCGCGGACGCGGAAGGTCTGCACGAAGGGGCTCGTGGCCTCGGCATCCGAGGTGAGATAGGCGATGCCCGGGGCGAGCATGCCGGCGTCGAGCCGGCGCGCGACCTCCCCGATGAGCCGGGCACGGATGACGGCGCCCTCGGGCTCGTGGATGAATCTGCCGAGCGGGCGCACTTCGGCGTCGGGCGCGTCCGCGTCGGCCGTCAGCTCGGAGGCGGCGCCCGCGCGGAGGACGAGGGCGGCCCGCCGCACCCCCGGGCGGGCCAGCGCGCCCGTCCAGAGGACGAGCTCGATCGTCGACCCGTCGACGCTGATCCACTGGGCCTCCACTCCGGCGGGATCGTCCGGGATGAGGGCGCGGTCGAAGGCGGGCCCGAGTTTGATGCCCGCGGGCATCCGCGCGGCCAGCGGGAACACCCACTCCAGCGACGGCGACCAGTCGGCCGCGCCGAGCCGGGCGGTCTCGACGTGTCCCGCCGTGCGCCGAGCGGGATCGAGCCAGACGGCGTCGATGCCGTCGAGCGGCACATCCTCGGCACGGGCGTGGCGCACCGTCGCCGCGTCGCCGAACGGTGCCAGGTTGTAGGCGGCGAGGGCGGCGGTGGTCTCGTCGGCGTCGACGGCCAGCACCTCCAGCCCGATGCCGGCCAGGGCGAGCGCGTCGCCGCCGATGCCGCATCCGAGGTCTGCCACGCGCCGTACGCCCGCATCGCGGAAGCGGCCGGCGTGACGGGCGGCGATCGACAGCCGCGTCGCCTGCTCCAGCCCCGCCCTCGTGAACAGCATGCGGTCGGCGAACTCGCCGAACTTGGCGCGGGCGCGGGTACGCAGCCGCGCCTGGCCGACGGCGGCCGAGACCAGCTCGGGCGACAGCCCCGCGGCGCGCAGCCGTGAGACCGTGCGGGCGACGTCGTCGGCGGAATCGATCGCGCCGAGCTCGTCGACCAGCCGCAGACCGTCGGCGGTCAGCAGGGCGGTGAGCTCGGCGCGTTCCATCCGGCCAGCCTATGCGGGTCGGCTCAGCAGCCGGCCACCTTGGTCCACCGCGTCGCCGACACCTGCTGCAGGCTCGTCACGGTCGCATCCCCCTGTCCCAGGTAGTCGAGGCTCCCGACCGCGTAGTACGGGTTGTAGGGGTTGGTGCCGTAGCTCGTGGCGCGGCCCGCCGCCTTGTGGTCCGCGTTGGACGCGGTCACACAGCCCGCCGGCGCGGTCGGCGTCGGCGTGGGCGTGGAGGTGGGGGTGGATGTCGGGG